>NZ_LSJW01000210.1:0-37029 GCF_001557335.1 Microbacterium sp. CCH5-D1 | reverse complement strand
GATGCTGAGCCGCGCGAGAGAGGACTTCCTGCGCCGGCGGGATCAGTAGCCGGCGAAGGCGTCCGTGGTGAGGCTGCGGGCCTTCTGCAGTGCGGGCGCGAGATCGGCGATCAGGCGGGGTGGTCCCGAGATGAACGCGTGGCGCGCGGGCAGGTCGGGAACGGCACGCTCGAGGGTATCGGCGTCCAGACGCGCCCCCTGAGCCCAGGACCAGTGCGAGGGCAGGGCGGCCGGCTCGTCGCGGGTGAACACGACGGTGCGCACGCCCGTCGCCGCGAGCTCTTCGCGGAAGGCGAGCTCCGAGGCCTCGGATGCCACGTACACGAGCACCACGTCGCGCTGTTGCCCGGTCGCCTGCAGCTGCCGCAGCTGCGACACGAACGGCGTCACGCCGATACCTGCCGCGACCATGAGCACGGGCTGGTCACCGCGAGGGAGGATGAAGTCGCCCCAGGTCCCGGTCACGGCGAAGGTCGCCCCCGGCTCGGCGGCCGCGAGAGCCCGCTTGTAGCTGGAGGGGTGCTTCTGGTCGCCGTTCTTGTAGGCGATGCGCAGCGTGGGCAGGTCGGCCGGCGCCGACACGATGCTGAACTCCCGGCGGGTGCCGCGCGCGTCGGGGCGGTGGTGCGGCACGTCGAGCTCGAGATACTGACCAGGGAGGAAACGCACACGGCCCTTGGCGCGGAAGGTCAGCTCCTGCGCGGTCGGGGTGACGAACTCACGTCGTTCGAGCACGAGCCGCACCGACCCGCGCAGTGCGAAGGCGAACGCGACCAGGTTGCCGATGAGCAGCGCGCGCTCCTGTCCGAGGGTGAACAGGCCGGCCACGGAGAGGGGCCACCCCGCGAGCAGACCGACGACGACGGCCACCACGAGCTGCTGCCGACGCCGCGGCGGAAGAGTGAGCGGCTCCGAGAGCATGAAGGCCCCGAGGAAGAGGAACGGCGACTGCAGCACGGCGAACTGCAGGGCTGTCACGACGTCGAAGGCGACATCGAACTCCACGGCCTGGACTGCCTGCCGCACCACGGAGGTGGCGACCGCGACGATCAGGAACACCAGCACGACGCGGATCTTCTCGGTGCGCCACAGCACCAGGAGACCGAGCACCGCGACCGGGATCGTGAGCACGGGCGTGCCCACCCACCACGCCGACGAGGTGCCCAACCACTCGAAGGCCCCGAACGCCCCGAGGATCGAGACGACGGCGGCGCCGAACGCGGCCGGGTTGAAGATGTGCCGGCCCCGCCAGGCGATCAGATACTTCGACACGCTCGCGACGGCACCGGCGATCGCGAGGCCGACGAGTGCGCTCGGCTCCACGCCGGGGCGGAGCACGAACAACAGGATGAGGGCGGTCACGACCGAGGATTCGATGCGCCAGGGCAGCCGCAGGATGCGCTGCGCGACAGCGTCGACGACCGAGATGACGAGCGCGAGCACGAGGAAGGACGCCACGAGCTCGAGCGGGGTCGGCGAGACGATGACGCCGAACAGCGAGAGCACGAAGGCGATGACGGCGAGGGCGATCAGCGCGAACAGGACCAGACGGTACATCGACAGCGAGCCCAGCACGGCGAGGACCCGCTGACGCGCAGCGGTGAATGAGGTGATCACGATTCCACTCTTCCCTGGTTCTGGACGGTGAGGAACAGTTCGGCCGGAAATCCGGGGGAACGCTGCACCCGTCCGTCGGTGCTCATCCGCACCCACTCGGTTCCCCAGGCCGCAGCGATCTCAGGGCCGCCGTCGAAGAAAAGGGCGGTCGCCACAGCGTCGGCCCTCATAGCGTGGGGCGCCACGGCCCAGGTCGCCGCCCAGGTGCGCACCGGGGTGCCGGTGCGCGCATCCAGGACGTGGTGGAGCCCGCTCCCCCACGCCCGACGGTTGATGGCCGAGGCGCACAGGGCCTGGTCCTTCACCTCGATGACGCCGATCGCCTTCGTCGCGTCATAGGGGTGCTCGAGGGCGATGCGCACACCGGCCCCGCGCACCCGGATGTCGCCACCGGCATCGATCACGAGATCGCCGGGCACACGCTCCAGCACCGTGGACACGAGATCGACGAGGCGACCCTTCCCGAGGGCGCCGACGTCGAGCAGAGCCGGAGCCGAAGCCCTGACCTCGCCACCATCCCATGAGAGATGCCGATCCCACTCTTCCGGCGCCGGGAGCGGCTGCCCGGCGATCAGCGTGTAGGCCGCGTCATAGCCGAGCGCATCCAGGCTCGCGGCGACGAGGGGGTTCACCGCACCGGCGGTCGCCGCGGAGAGCTCGCGATACGCGTCGAGCATGGGGGCGGCGTCGGCGGAGGCGAGAACGCCACCGAGTCTCCCGAGGCGCACGACCTCGGAGTCTGCACGGAACCGGGACCATTCGCGGTCGAAGCGCTCGATCTCCGCCGTCACCGCCGCCTTCGCGGCAGCCGGGAGCGGGTCGGTCGTCTCGATCTCCCAGTGCGTTCCGATGGCCTCGAAGCTCCAGGTGGCCATGCGGCTTTCAGGCGCCTACGCGGCAGCCTGCTCCTTGATCGACTCGACGGCGTCGTTGAATCCGCCGCTGGTGAGCGACGAGCCCGCGACACGGGTGACGTTCAGCTCGTCGATCGGCTTGCCGTCGACCTCGGCGGCGATGCCGTCGATGAACTCGCCCTGGTAGCGCTTGCTCTCGGGCGCCTGCGGATCACCCGTGACCTCGACATCGGTGACGACGCCGTCGGCGAGCGTCAGCGTGACGGAGATCTTCTCCACCGTCTCGGGGGTCTGGTACGAGCCCTCGGCCGTGTAGGTGCCGTCGGTGTAGGTCGCCGTGGCGTCACCTCCCGAAGACGATGCGGAGGCACCCGTATCGGGAGTGCTGTCGGCTCCGGAAGAGCCCTCGGCATCGGCAGCGCCGGAGCATCCGGCGAGGACGAAGAGACCTGCGATCCCGAGGAGTGCGGATCCCTTGCGGACAGAGGTCGGTACGGTCGTGCGGATCATGGTGGTCCTCCCGGCTCGGTGTCGGTCGACGTGGTCGTCGACCCCTCACGCTAGGCATCGCGCCTATGAACGGGCTGACGTAACGTGTTACGCGTCTCCGCCGAACATGCTGGTGACGGAGCCGTCCTCGAACACCTCATGGATCGCGCGGGCCAGGAGCGGGGCGATCGGGAGGATGGTGAGCTTGTCCCACTGGCGCGACTCGGTGAGCGGGATCGTGTCGGTGATGACGACCTCGTCGATGGACGAGTCCTGCAGTCGATCCGACGCCGGGTCGCTGAAGATCGCGTGGGTCGCGGCGACGATCACGCGGTGCGCCCCGTTCGCCTTGAGAGCCTGCGCAGCCTTGACGATCGTGCCACCGGTGTCGATCATGTCGTCGACGAGGAGGCAGGTGCGACCCTCGACGGCACCGACGATCTCGTGCACGGAGACCTGGTTGGCGACCTTCGGGTCGCGACGCTTGTGGATGATCGCGAGCGGAGCGCCGAGGCTGTCCGACCACGTGTCGGCCACGCGCACGCGGCCCATGTCGGGCGATACCACCGTGAGGATCTCGCGGTCCTCCGGCGAGAGGGTGCGCTCGAAGTAGTCGAGCAGCACGGGCTTGGCGAACAGGTGGTCGACGGGACCGTCGAAGAAGCCCTGGATCTGGGCTGCGTGCAGGTCGACGCTCATGACGCGGTCGGCGCCGGCGGTCTTCAGCAGGTCGGCCACGAGACGGGCGCTGATCGGCTCGCGACCGCGACCCTTCTTGTCCTGACGCGAATACGGATAGTACGGCGCGACGACGGTGATGCGCTTCGCCGACGCGCGCTTGGCCGCGTCGATCATGATGAGAGTCTCCATGAGCCACTCGTTGACCGGCTCGCCGAACGTCTGGATCAGGAAGAGATCCACTCCACGGATGGAGACCTCGAAGCGCGCGTAGATCTCACCCGACGCGAACGTGCGGTGCTCGACCGGGGCGATCTCGGTGCCCAGCGCCTCGGCGACCGCCGCCGTGAGGGCAGGGTGCGAACGACCGCCGGCGACGACGAGCCGCTTCTTGGTCTTGGCGATGATCCCGGGGGCCACGCCGTTGTCGCGATCCAGATCGACCGTCTTCTTCTTGCGCGCCATGTCCGCCTATTCCGCCGAATTCTCCCGGGACGCAGCATCCGCCGCGCCCGTCCCTGCTCTGTTCTTCTCGACCCAGCCCTCGATGTTGCGCTGGGGGGCGACGCTCATGGCCAGAGCGCCGGCGGGGACGTCCTTGCGGACGACGGCGCCTGCACCGGTCTTCGCACCGGCTCCCAGCCTAACGGGCGCGACGAGCACCGTGTGCGACCCGGTGTGCACCTCGTCGCCGATCTCGGTGCGGTGCTTGTTCACGTCGTCGTAGTTGGCGGTGATCGTGCTCGCACCGAGGTTCACTCCGCGACCGATCGTCGCATCGCCCACGTACGACAGGTGCGGCACCTTGCTGCCCTCGCCGATCTCGGCGTTCTTGGTCTCGACGTACGCGCCGATCTTGCCCTTGGCGCCCAGCACAGTGCCGGGGCGGAGGAAGGAGAACGGACCGACCGTCGCCTCGGCGCCGATGACGGCCAGCGTCGCATCCGTGCGGCGGACGACCGCATCCTCACCGACCTCGCAGTCCACGAGCGTCGTATCGGGGCCGATGACGGCTCCGGAGGCGATGGCGGTTGCCCGCAGGATCTGCGTGTTCGGGAGGATCGTGACGTCGGGCGAGAGTGTCGCGTCGTCGTCGATCCACGTGGTGGCGGGGTCGATCACGGTGACGCCCTCGAGCTGCCACCGGCGCACGATCCGCTGGTTGAGCAGGCGCCCGACGAGCGCGAGCTGCGTGCGGTCGTTCACGCCGTAGGTGACCGTGACGTCCGACACGACCGACGCCGCGACGCGGTCGCCATCGCGGCGGAGCAGTCCAGGCACGTCGGTCAGGTACATCTCGCGCTGAGCGTTGTCGAGGCTCAGCTGCGGCAGGTAGGTACGCAGCGTCGCGGCGCGGAACACGTACATGCCGGCGTTGATCTCACGGACGGCCGCCTCTTCCGGGCTCGCATCCTTCTGCTCCACGATGCGGTCGACCCCGCCATCGGCATCGCGCACCACGCGACCGTAGCCGGTGGGATCCTCCACCAGCGCGGTCATGAGTGTGGCAGGCGCCCCGGACGCCCGGTGCTCAGCGAGGAAGGCCGAGAGGGTGTCGGCATCGGCGAGGGGGCAGTCGCCGGAGAGTACGAGCACGTCGCCCTCGAAGTCGGCGGGCAGCGCATCGACGGCCACCTGCACCGCACGACCCGTTCCGGGGATGTCGTCCTGGTCGACGAAGACCGCGTCGGGATAGTCGGCGGCGAGGGCGGCCACCACCTGGTCCCGCTCATGCCGCACGACGACCTCGACGTGCGTCGCCTGCAACCGCTGCGCTGTGGTGAGCACGTGCCCGACGAGTGGACGTCCGCTGATCGGGTGCAGCACCTTCGGCAGACGCGACTTCATGCGAGTGCCCTGCCCTGCGGCGAGGACGATGATCGCGAGATTGTTCCCAGTCATGCTCCGCCGCCAGGACTCGAACCTAGACCTCACAGCTCCAAAGGCTGTCGTGCTGCCATTACACCACGGCGGACCGCGCCGCCCATGAAGGCACCGCGGGGACAAGTCTGCCATGCTCCGGCCCCGGTTCCGCTGACACCGCGGCCCGTCATCCGCGTGAAATACCGATCTGCAATGCTGACGACATGAGCATCGTGATCGAACGGGTGCAGGCCGCGAGCCCCGCCCTGGCCGAGTTCCTGGTCGCCCACCATGCGGAGTTGGAGCACACCGCTCCTGCGGAGAGCCGCCACGCCCTGGTGTTCGAGCGGTTGCTGGCTCCGGGAGTGCGGCTCTTCGCCGCGCACCTCGACGATGCCCCCGTGGCCACCGGTGCCCTGGCGACGGTCGAGGAGGGACACGAGGAGATCAAGTCGATGCGCACGGACCCCGCCCTGCGCGGACAGGGCCTCGGCCGCGCCATGCTCGCGTTCCTCCTGGCGGACGCCGAGTCCAGGGGCATCAGCCGCCTCTCGCTCGAGACCGGGAGCGCGGACTTCTTCATCCCGGCACGTGCGCTGTACGCCGCGGCGGGATTCCGCGAGTGCGGCCCGTTCGGCGGCTACGCGCTCGATCCGTACAGCACGTTCATGACGGTCACGCTCCCGACCGCGTCCTGATCTCGTCGCCGCGCGCGCGATAATGGGCGGATGAGCGAGGTGGATGAGGTCGACCGGATCGTCGGCGCGTGGAACACCCAGCGTCCCGACCTCGACTTCTCCCCGCTCGAGGTCCTGTCGCGGATGGACCGGTTGTCGCGGCACCTCGATCGCGCCCGCCGCGATGTGTTCCGACGGAGCGATCTGGAGCACTGGGAGTGGGACGTGCTCTCCGCGCTGCGGAGAGCGGGGGCGCCGTTCCAACTCTCCCCCAAGCAACTGCTCCAGCAGACCCTGGTCTCGAGCGGCACCATGACCAACCGGATCGATCGCCTGGTCGGGCGTCGGTTCGTGCGGCGCGAGGCCGACCCAGGCGACGGTCGCAGCGTGCTGGTGACGCTCACCGATGACGGGCGCATCCGCGTGGACGCCGCCATCACGCGTCTGGTGGATGTGGAGGCCGATCTGCTGCAGGCGCTCTCCCGCTCCGACCGCGACCGCCTCGCGGGGCTGCTGCGCAAGCTGAGCCTGAGCTTCGACTCGTGACCGGCCGCAACTGATGGGCATGCCCTCTCCCCTGCCCGTGCGCGACGGCGTGGGAGCCACACGGCTGCACGTGCCCCTCACCGGCTCGTGGCCCACGGTCGCTGCCTACATGATCGAGAGGTTCTTCCACCTCGATCCCGAGCGGCTGCTCGAGCGGTTCGATCGCGGCGACATCGTTCGCGCCAACGGCTCTGCGGTCCCGCGCGATGCCCCGCTCGGGAGTGTCGAGTTCATCTGGTACTACCGCGAGCCCGCCATCGAGACGCGGATCCCGTTCGAGATCGAGATCCTGCACCAGGACGAGCATCTCGTCGTCGTGGACAAGCCGCACTTCCTGCCAACGACTCCCGGCGGTAAGTTCCTGCAGAACTCGGCACTGGTGCGGCTGCGCAACCTCCTCGACAACCCGGACCTGGCGCCCATCCACCGTCTGGACCGCGCGACCGCCGGACTGCTGATGTTCTCGACGCGACCCGCCACCCGCGGCGCCTACCAGCTGATGTTCGAGAACCGGCAGGTGCAGAAGGTCTACGAGGCGGTGTCCGCGCTGCCCGCGCACGGCGAACTCCCCTCGTTCCCGCTCGTCTACCGCAACCACATCGAGAAGCCGCGTGCCCAGGTGCGGGTGCAGGTCGACGACACCAGGGAGCCGAACGCCGAGACGCTGATCGAACTGATCGGCGCCGATGACCGTGTGGTGCACACCCTGCTCCGCCCGCACAGCGGGAAGATGCATCAGCTGCGCGTGCACCTCGCCGCCCTCGGCATGGGCATCCTCAACGACCGGTTCTACCCCGAGCTGCTCGACGATGTGCCGGACGACTTCGACCGCCCGCTGCAGCTGCTCGCACGCGAGCTGCGCTTCGTCGATCCGCTGAGCGGCGCGGAGCGGGTCTTCACCACGAGGCGGGCGCTGCAGCACGCGCCTCGTGGTGAGAATCCGTAGGCTCGCGTCAGCGGCGCATGACCTTGCGGGCCAGGCGGGTTCCGAGCATCTGCACGAGATGCACGAACACGACGATGAGGACGATCGCCGCCCACATCACGAGCGGCTCGAACTGCCGGAAACCATAGATCTGGGCGAATGCGCCGAGGCCACCGCCACCGACGAGTCCTGCCATCGCCGTCATGTCGATGAGCGCGACCACGATGAACGTGTAGCCCAGGATGAGCGGTCCGAGCGACTCCGGGATCGCCACAGTGAACAGGATGCGCCAGGGCCCCGCACCCATCGCACGCGCCGCCTCGATCACGCCGGGCGAGACCGAGATCAGATGCTGTTCGACGATCCGTCCGATCGCGAAGGCCGCGGCGAGACCGATGATGAAGGCACCCGCCGTCGTGCCGATGCCGACACCGACCACGGCACGGGCCAGCGGCTGCGCGACCACGAGGAAGATGATGAACGGGATGGGGCGGAAGAAGTTCACCACGAGGTTCGCGAACAGCGAGACCGGCTTGTTCTGCGCGAGGCCGCCCGGCCGCGTCACGTACAGGATGATGCCGATAGCGAGACCGAGCACGCCACCCAGCACGAGCGCGAAGGACGTCATGTAGAGCGTCTCGAGGGCAGCCGCCCAGAATTCCGGCCACAGTTCGTTCAGGCGTTCCATCAGCGCGCCTCCTCTCCGGCGATCTCGGTCACTTCGACACGTCGGGCGATGCTCGCGAGGGCGCGATCGATCGCCGCGGCGTCACCGCGGATCGCGAGTGTCAGGTGCCCGAAGGCCCGTCCGCGGATGTCGTTGATGCCGCCGAAGACGAGCTCGAAGTCGAGGCCGGCACCGGCGAGATCGAGGAAGACCTGCGCCTGCGAGGAGTCGCCGTCGCGGAACGAGAACGTGACCAGGCGGCCCTGATGGCGCTCGCGGAGCACCGCCAGCTCTGCGGGTGACGGCACGCCCTTGACGACCGTTCCGACGAAACGCTGCGACGCCGGGTTCTGCGGCGCGGAGAAGACGTCGAAGACATCGCCGTGCTCGATCACACGACCGTTCTCCATCACCGCCACCTTGGTCGCGATGGTCTGGATCACATCCATCTCGTGCGTGATGACGACGATCGTGACACCCTGCTCGCGATTGACGCGCTTCAGCAGATCGAGCACCTCGTGGGTGGTCTGCGGGTCGAGGGCGCTGGTGGCCTCGTCGGCGAGGAGGATCGCGGGCCCGGTGGCGAGGGCGCGGGCGATGCCTACGCGCTGCTTCTGGCCGCCGGAGAGCTGTTCGGGATAGGCCTTCGCCTTGTCGGAGAGACCGACGAACGAGAGCAGTTCCGCCACACGTGTCTCGATATCGGCCTTCGACCAGCCGGCGAGCTTGAGCGGATACGCGATGTTGGACCTGACGCTCCGCGAGGAGAACAGGTTGAACTGCTGGAAGATCATGCCGATCCCGCCGCGGACCTTGCGCAGCTCGCTCTCCTTCAGCGCGGTGATGTCCACGCCGTCCACCGTGATGGTGCCGCTGGTGGCCGGCTCCAGTGCATTGATCAGGCGCACGAGGGTCGACTTGCCCGCCCCGGAATAGCCGATGATCCCGAAGACGTCGCCCTTCTCGATCGAGAGGGAGACGTCGTCGACGGCCACGACCTCCGCGCCGTCACGGGTGCGGGGCGGGTACGTCTTGGACACGTTCGTCAGGGTGACGATCGGCATGTGGTGCTCCGGTCTGCTTCGGGAACGAAGAATCGGGTGACGCGTTTTCGCGCCACCCGATTCTCCCTCATCGGACGGGGTGGATCTCCCGCGTCCTACTTCTTCGCGTCGGCGTCCTTCTGGACCTTCGCGAGCGAGGCGACCAGGTCATCCACCGGCGTCTGCAGCGCCACGGCGGTGCCGCCCGACGACTCGAGAAGACCCTTCTGGACGGCCTCGTTCGTCTGGAAGATCTCGACGAGCTTGAGGTAGGTCTCGTTGTCGGCGTCCTCCGCACGGGCGGCGAAGATGTTCACGTACGGCAGCGCGCTGGGATCCTCGGGGTCGTCCTGGGCGATCGCGTCTTCGAACGTGAGGCCGGCGTCCTGCACGAAGTCGTTGTTGATGATCGCAGCGGCGACGTCGGGCAGCGAGGTCGGGATGAGCGCGGCCTCGAGCGCCTTGACCTCGACCTTGGACTTGTCGGTGTCGATGTCGGCGAGGTCGGAGTACGGCGTGCCGCCGCTCTTGAGCTCGACGAGGCCGGCCTGCTGCAGCACGTTCAGCGCACGCGCCTGGTTGGAGGCATCATCGGGGACGGCGACGGTCTCGCCCTCGGGGATGCTGTCGACGTCGTCGTACTTCTTCGAGTACAGACCGAGCGGGTAGATCGCGGTCGAGCCGATCGGGGTGAGGTCGGAACCCGAGGCGTTGTTGTACTCGGCGAGGTACACGATGTGCTGGAACTGGTTGAGGTCGATCTCCCCCTCGGTGAGCGCGGGGTTCGGCTGCTCGTAGGAGCCGAAGTCGACCAGCTCGACCGTGATCCCCTCTTCGGCTGCGGCGTCGACGAAGGCCGGCCACTGCTCGTCGCCCTTGCCGACGACGCCGATCTTGACGACCTCGTTCTCGGAGGATCCCTCGCTGCCGGATCCGGCATCGGACGACCCCGTGGCGCACCCGGCGAGCGCGACGAAGAGCGGGACCGCGGCGAGCGCGGCCAGGATGGAAGTGGTGCGGCGTGACATGTGAAGGAGTTCCTCTCTTGGGGGACTCGAATACGTTAGGCAGGCCGCGCGGCGCACGCGGAATCGAGTGTCACACGGCGTCACAGCGAGGCGTGGTCAGGGCCGCGGCACCCTCAGGGCCAGCTTGCCCACGTAGTGCTCTCCGAGCGCCCGGTGCGCCGTCGCGATCTCATCGGCGTCGAAGACGCGGGACACATGCGGTGAGATGTGACTCGACTCGATGACCTCGTTGAGACGCTGCAGTGCGGCGCGGCTGCGATCGCCGTCGTAGAAGGACACCCGATCGACGAGCTGCGCTGACGGCGGCGGGTTCACGCCGTGCGCCCACGCGATGCGGCCGGTGGGTGCGACTGCGCTCAGTGCCTCCTCGGCCGCCGTTCCTCCCGCCGTGACCAGCGCCCCGTCGAGCCCGTCCGGTGCGAAGCGCGCGATGGCCGCCGGCACGTCGTCACTCCGACCGTCGACGACCGCGTCGGCTCCGAGTCTGCTCGCGAGCGCGACTCCGTCCTGTCCCGAGGCCACGGCGAGGACACGAAGCCCTCGATGCTTGGCGAGCTGCACCGCGAGATGGCCGATCCCTCCGCTCGCGCCGAAGATCATCACGGCATCACCGGGACTCGCATCGATGGTGTCGAGTCCGCTCGTGGCCGTGAGCGCGTCCCAGGCCAGCACTCCTGCCTGCTCGTCGGTCAGACGGGCGGGCACCGGAGCGACGTGTTCCTGGTCGACCACGGCGTACTCGGCGTAGAACCCGCCTCTCGGGACGGGGGTCGAGGCGGCGTACACCCGGTCGCCCGGGGCGAAGCGCGTCACCTCGGCCCCGACCGCCTCGACGGTCCCCGATCCTTCCCACCCGAGGATGTAGGGGAAGGTCGTCGGCACGCCGAATGCGCCTTCATAGTGACCCTCGCGCTCCTCTCGGTCCCACGACCCTAGCCCTGCGACATGGATGCGGATGAGCACGTCGCTGTCCCCGACCGTGGGGACCGGAACCGAGTGTTCATGCAGTTCCGTCTCGTCACCGAATCGATCGAGGATGAGGGCTTTCATCGTCGTGGGCATGGGACTCCTCGTTCTCATCGGTGGGTCCGGCTCTCGGACGCCCGGACGCTCAGTCGTAGTCCTCGATCCCCTGCAGGCGCACCTGCTCGAGGTCGAGGCGGGCGGAGATGCGACGCACCACGATGTCGTCGATGGTGCCGGCGCCGCGCAGTCCGAGCAGGACCTCGCGCTTGCGGTCGAGCAGGGCGAGCTTCAGGCGCGTGTGCTCCTCGTGTCGGACCAAGGGCGAACGCTGTGCCAGATCGACGTCGGCGGAGGTCGCGATGATCTGCAGTACGGTGCCGTCCGTGGCCTCTCCCTCCACGACCTGCGAGACGCCGCCTCCGGGCGCCGGGTCGCCACCGACGTCGGCGGTTCCCGCGCTGAGCGGGTCGGGCTCGCCGAGCATCTCGTCCAGCACGTCGGCCTCAGCGTCGACGAGGGCCTGCTCGCGGGCCAGCGACCGGGCGTTGGCGAACTCGAGCATCTGATACCCCTCCGATCGCACGCGATCCAGGACCTCCTGGCCCACACCGTGCTCGGCGGCCAGGTCGTCGAGGGCGGCGAGGGCGGCACCGGAGATCGCCCGCTCTGCGAGCTCGTACTCCTCGTCCTCGGCGTGGTCGACGGGGAACCGCGCCCATCGCACGATGGCGGGCAGCAGCGGACCCTGCACGAGCAGACTCAGCAGGATGACACCCGCCGTCACGAACACGATCTCGTCGCGACCGTTGATCGCGCCGCCCTGGGTGATGCTCGTCGGGACGGAGAGAGCGATGGCGAGGGAGACGGCACCTCGCATGCCGGCGACGGTGGAGACGGCCCTGGCCCGTGCTCTCGCGCCGGGCGCCGGACGCGGACCGCTCTGCCGCTGGAACACCACGTTCAGCAGCTGGAACACATAGCGCACCACCAGCAGCGTCGCCCAGACGGCGAGAGTGATGAGCACCAGGCGCCCGATCGCGGCGGCCGAGATCTCATGCGCGACGTACTGCACCTCGAGACCGATCAGCACGAACAGCGCGCCGTTGAGCAGGAAGACACCGAACGGCCACGCCGCATCCGCCTGGCGTCGCGACGAGGCGGTGGTCACCCGCGGAGAGACGTACGCGACGATGAGCCCCGCCACCACGACCGCCAGAACTCCGGAGGCGTGCACCATCTCGGCGGCGAGGAATGCGGTGAACGGGATCAGCAGCAGCGTGACGTTGATCACGATCGTCGACGAGGTGCGCCGCAGCAGGAGGTAGCCGAGAGCCGCGATGACCACGCCGGCGGCGATTCCGCCCACGTAGGAGATCAGCACGTCGAGCGTCACCGACAGCGGGGTGATCTGGCCGCCGAGCGCGAGCGACACCGCGATCGCGTACAGCACCAAGGCCGTGCCGTCATTGGTCAGGCTCTCGGCCTTCAACTTCATGAACATGCGGCGCGGCAGCAGACGCCCGAGGGCGGCGACGGCGGTGGCATCCGGTGGGGCGACCGCAGCGCCCAGGATGAGGGCGATCTCCCAGGGCATCCCGAACAGCACACCGATGCCCGCGACCGCGAACGCCGAGGCGACCACCAGCACCGTGCTCATGGGCAGGATGTAGCGGAAGTCGCGGCGGATCGACCGCAGGGACGTGGTGAGGCTCTCCCAGAAGAGCATCACCGGGAGGAACAGCAGCAGCACCGTCTCCGGGGGCAGCTGCACTTCGCGAAGCTGCGGCACGAAGCCCAGCAGCAGTCCGAAGATGACGAGGACGAGGGGCAGCGCGAGACGCACGCGCGGGGCGATCAGGGTTCCGACGAGAATCGTGAGTCCGAGCAGGACTGTTACTTCGAGGCCTTCCATCCCTACCTCCCAACAGCGGTGAGAGAAGGATATTCCTCCGTCAGCCGATCTCCTCGGTGAGTTCGAACCAGCGCAGCTCGAGCTCTTCGATCTCGGCCTGCTGCTCGCTGATCTTCTTCATGCGATCGCCCAGCCCCGCATAGTCGGACTGGTCGTGATCGGCCAGCGCGGTCTTGGCGGCGTTCACCTGCTGGGTGAGCTTCTGGATGCGGCGCTCGAGCGCGGAGATCTCCTTCTGCGCCGCGCGCAGCGCCGCTCCGTCCAGGCCCTTCGTCGCCGCCGCTGAGGTTGCCGTCGCTGCCGCCGTCGCGGTCTGCTTCGAGCCCGCGGACGACTGCAGTTCGCGCAGGCGGAGGTACTCGTCGACCCCGCCGGGGAGGTGGCGCAGATGGCCGTCCAGGATCGCATACTGCTGATCGGTGACGCGCTCCAGGAAGTACCGGTCGTGGCTGACGACGAGGAGGGTGCCGGACCACGAGTCGAGGAGATCCTCGATCGCGGCGAGCATGTCGGTGTCGAGGTCGTTGGTCGGCTCGTCGAGGATCAGCACGTTCGGCTGGTCGAGGAGCACGAGGAGCAGTTGCAGACGGCGCTGCTGTCCACCGGAGAGGTCCTTGACCGGGGTGGAGAGCTGAGCGGAGTCGAACCCGAGGCGCTCGAGGAGCTGCCCCGGCGTGAGGTCCTGCGCCTTCGAGCCCGCGCCCATCGTGTAGGAGGTGCGCAGGCCGGAGATGATCACGCGCACCGGGTCGTTCCAGTGCTGGGTGAGCTCGTCGAGCCGCTGCGTGAGGGTCTGCACCTTCACGGTCGTGCCGCGCTTGACCCGACCGACGGTGGGTTCGACGGTGCCGGAGATGAGGCCGAGCAGGGTCGACTTCCCCGCGCCGTTCACGCCGAGGATGCCGGTGCGCTCACCCGGTGCGATGCGCCATTCGATGTCGCGCAGCACGACCTTCTCGCCGCCGTCGGCCGTCGGGTAGGTCACCCCGACGTCGAGCAGATCGACCACGTCCTTGCCGAGGCGTGAGACCGCGAGCGACTGCAGCGACACCTTGTCGCGGATCTCGGGAACGTCGGCGATGAGCTCGTTGGCCGCATCGATGCGGAACTTCGGCTTCGCGGTGCGGGCCGGGGCGCCACGACGGAGCCAGGCGAGCTCCTTCTTGGCGAGGTTCTGGCGCTTTGCCTCGGTGGCGGCCGCCATGCGGTCGCGTTCGACACGCTGCAGGATGTAGGCCGCGTAGCCGCCCTCGAAGGGCTCGACGATGCGGTCGTGCACCTCCCAGGTCTCGGTGCAGACCTCGTCGAGGAACCACCGGTCGTGGGTCACGACCATGAGGGCGCCCGAGTTCGACGACCAGCGCCTCTTGAGGTGCCGGGCGAGCCACGTGATCGCCTCGACGTCGAGGTGGTTGGTCGGCTCGTCCAGCGCGATGACATCCCAGTCACCGGTCAGGAGCCTGGCGAGCGATACCCGGCGACGCTGTCCACCGCTGAGAGAGCCGATCTCGGCGTCCCACGGCAGATCGGTGAGCAGCCCCTCGATGACATCGCGCACCCGCGCGTCGCCCGCCCACTCGTACTCCGGGGTGTCGCCGACGACCGCCGCGCTGATCGTGAGGTCGTCCGGAAGATTGTCGGCCTGATCGAGCACCCCGATGCGCGTTCCGCCACGCACCGTGACGCGTCCGGAGTTCGGCTCCTTGATGCCGGCCAGCATGCCGAGGAGGCTCGACTTTCCGTCTCCGTTGCGGCCGACGATGCCGATGCGATCGCCCTCCTCGATGCCGAGGGTCACGGAGTCGAAGACGACCCTTGTCGGATATTCGAGGTGGAGGGCTTCAGCCCCGAGAAGATGTGCCATGTTCCCTCCAGGGTAGCCGCGCCCGGTGACGCCAGGACGACCGCCGCCGTCGGACCGCGGCGGGTGGCCGGATCGTCGTTCGGCTCCGCCCGATCTAAAATCGACGGGTGCCAAGGAATCGCCGGGTGTTCTCGCTCATGCTCGACAACCGCAGGGCGAAGCTGATGGAGTCGAGAAGGCGCCCAGGGCACTACGAGCTCAGTGTCGACGGGATCGCGCAGTCGGTGGTCTCGATGACCGACCCGACCACACTCGAGTACGCGTACACGCAGCACATCGCGAGAGCGATCGATGCCGCGGCTGAGCCAGGTGCACCGCTGTTCACCGTGCACCTGGGAGCCGGAGCGCTCACGCTGGCACGCTATGTCGAGGCCACGCGCCCCGGATCCCCGCAGCTCGTGGTCGAGTTCGAACCCGCGCTGTATACCGCGGTGATCGCCGCGCTGCCCCTCCCGCCCGGCGCCGATCTGCGAGTCGTCTTCGGCGACGCGCGGGCGGTCGCAGACGCGGAGCTCCCGGATGGAGGAAAGCCCGCGGGGCCGCCATCCTCCTCTCCCGCGCTCGGCGTCGTCACGTCCGGTGGCAGCGCCGTCGACACCGATTGGGTGGATGCACGCTTCACCGTCGTCGACCTGTGGGACGCCGCGGTCATCCGACACCGTGTGGCCAGCCAGGAGTTCTACCGTCGGGTCGCCGCCCGCTCCGCAGCAGGCGCCGTCGTGGCGGTGAACCTCCTCGACGGGCACCCGTTCGAGTATTCGCGGCGACAGGCGGCGACGCTGCGGTCGGTGTTCCAGAATGTCGCCGTCGTCCTGGACGCCGAGCCGGAAGATGACGAGGGGCCTCTCGGCAACGTCGTCGTGTTCGCGAGCGATGAGCCGCTGAGCGTCGTGATGGACCCCGACCTCCTCGGCGCACCGCGACCGCACATGCTGCACGACGCGTCCCTGACCGCATGGATCGACGGAGCCCGCATCATGACCGACGCGGACGGCACGGATTCCCCCGACCCCGACGACCCGATCTGGGACTAGGAGTCGACCCGATCCGGGACGAGGCGTCGAGCCGATCCGGGACTAGGCGTCGACCGGGGACCGGTCGGCCCGCGCATCGGGAGTGGGCGCTGAGACCGACCCGGCCGTGCGCAGGAAGACGATGATCCAGCTGAAGATCAGCACCGCGGCGATCAGCTCGACCGCGGTGAGGTTGTAGTAGCCGACCGCGAAGAAGGCGGCGAGCAGGATGATCACCAGAACGTAGATCCAGCCGAACGCCACGAACACGCGCGGGATGCTCGGCAGGAACCACGGCAGCCCGACGACGATGATCCCGAAGACGACCGTCATACCCGTCGCGACCGTGCTGTGCAGGAGGAAGAACTCGTCGACGGGGAAGAGCCCGACGCACGCGAGGAAGATCCCCATCAGGATGAGCCCGCCGCGCACCATGAACCGGCCGCGACGCTCCTCAGGGGTCTCGGCCGGCAGGCCGGCTGTGGCGTACCGGGAGATGGTCGTGACCATGATCCCGGCGATGACCAGCGTCACGTTGAAGGCGACGGACGCGCTGTTGGTGCTCATCCCGAGCGCGGAGAGGTTGTCACGCCACCAGTGCACATCGCTCGAGGCGAGCATGCTGGCGAACGCTCCGACCACGAGGAACACGGCGAGCACCAGCGAGAGCACCATGGGGTTGAGAGCGACCGCGCTGAGGAAGCAGACGTATCCGGTCAGGGCGAAGGCCACGGCCACCAGGATCGCTCCGGGGAGCGGGAACACCGGGGCGTCCGTGAAACTCCGCTCGAGGAGTTCGGCGATGCCGAGCCAGCCGAGGCAGGCGATCGCCGCGTGGGCGAACGCGATGGCGGTGAGGTCGTACCAGCGCAGCCGATCACCCGGCACGCTGAAGCCGTCGCGGACCGCCTGCGGGTCGGGCCGTTCCGGTCGCACCGCGAGCCGGCCGAGCGTGAACGCGATCACCGCGGTGATGGCTCCGCCGCATGCGGCGAAGACGCCGATCGACCCGCTGCCGCTGATCGCCAGGTCGTGACCCCAGAACACCGGCAGGCCGATCGCGAACCCCGCGACGAAGAAGCCGGCACCGACGATGAGTGCCGTCGCCTCGAAGACCGCGGCGGACGTCTCCGGGCCGCGCACCTGTCTCAGCACCTGCACGACTCTGCTCGCCAGCGCGTTCATCCTCGTCCTTCCCGGTCCACATCATAGAAGGAGCGCAGATCCGGCGCGGCCGGTGGTACCATCACGGAACGGATCGTATACAACGTCGTCGTTCCACCACCCGAGGTGATCAGTCATGAACGGTGCACCCGCTGCCCCCGCCGAATCGGTATCGACTCTCGTCGCGCGCAACATCAGTGATTTCAGAGCCGCCGTCTCCGAGTCCTTCGTCCCGCTGCAGGTCTCCACGGCAGGGCCCGACCACTTCCGCGGCGTCATCCGTGGTGCGTCCGTCGACGAGGTCCACGTGACCGAAGTGCGCGCCACATCGCACATCGTCGAGCGCACCCCGGAGCTGATCGCCAGGAGCGACCGGTCCTACTTCAAGCTCAGCCTGATGCTCGCCGGCACCGGCCTGTTGATCCAGGACGATCGGGAGGCCGTGCTCCAGGCCGGGGATCTCGCGGTGTACGACACCGATCGGCCGTACTCGCTCGTCTTCGACGAGGGGTTCCGCACGATGGTCGTCATGTTCCCGAAGCACCTCCTGAGCCTTCCCCCCGACGTGGTCGGCCAGCTCACCGCCGTGCGCATCTCCGGGCAGGAGGGTCTGGGCGGCATGGTCGTGCCGTACCTCACCCAACTCGCCGGGAACCTCGACCAGCTCGCCGGTGCCACCGGGGCACGCCTCGCGCACAGCGCCCTCGACCTCGTCTCCACGGTCTTCACCCGCGAGCTCGGGCTCGACGGCGTCTCGGCGGATCCGCATCGCGCGCTCGTGCAGCGCATCCGCTCCCACATCGACCGGAACCTCGCGTCGACCGACCTCGGCCCCGCATCGATCGCCTCGGCACACTTCATCTCGACCCGTCACCTGCACGGCCTGTTCCAGGAGCAGGGTGTGACCGTGTCGACGTGGATCCGCACGCGCCGTCTCGAACAGTGCCGCCGCGATCTGCTCGACCCGATGCTCGCCGACCGACCCGTGGCCGCGATCGCCGCCCGCTGGGGCTTCGTCGACGCGGCGCACTTCAGTCGCGCATTCAAGTCGGCATTCGGCATCTCCCCCAGCGAGTACCGCGCCGCCCACTGAGCGCGACCCGAGGACTCACCGTGCGGGACCGGTGATCGATGCGCGCGGAATCGCCGTCATGACCGCTTGCCCTGGACGGCACGCCGGTTGACTCTCGGCGCGCGATGGGCCTCGCGACCTTGAGCCCCTGAGGGCGTCGGACCGAGCATGAGGCAAGCGCATCGCGACGACGCGGTGCCCGGGGCGAAGAGGCCCTGCCGTGTGCGACGTCTGGACCCGCATGACCGACATCACGACCGACCCGGCACTGGATGAATGGCGAACCTACGATGAGTTCGCCGCCGGGATCGACACCTTCCGCCTGCCGAGCACGCTGCTCGCCGGAACCTCCTTGACGCTGACCCTCGACGACGGCGGCACGCTCTCGCTGCGCTTCGACGAGGAGACCGTCACCTGGGAGGGCTTCGGGGTCGGCGGCACGGACCCGTATGACGCCGTCCGTGTGCGCGAGGACGTCGTGTTCATCAACATCCCGTTCGAGAGCCGGGAGCGCGAGGCACTGACGGTCGTGGTCTCCTCCTCCACGCATCGGGCGACCGTCATCCGCTCCCGCATCGCCGCCGAGGCCGTCGAGGGCACTCCGCAGGTCGGACAGGACTTCTGGGCGGCCACGACGGATGCGGGACCGGCCACCGGCGAGGTCCCCGGCCCCAGCCGCGACCTGATCGGCAAGCGCAACATCTACCGTTACAGCCCGTACCACCTGTACGAGCACGTGTACGTGTCGAGCCAGCGGTACGCGTGGCAGTGCCTCGAGGGCGTGCAGCGCGGTCACGGCGACATGGATCTGTCGACCGTCTGGAAGTTCGCCGACGGCCTGTACCTGTTCTGCTTCCGCGAGTTCCGCATCGCCGTCGCGAGCGTGTGGCTGCACGACCTCGGCTACCAGCTGATGACGACCGGGATCTTCCTCGGGCTGAACGGCGATGGCGACTCCGAGCACTCCAGGGCCGGCGGGCACATCTACCCGCTCGGCTCGGTCGCCTATCCCGACGCGCAGCCCGTCTGATCGACAGCGAGAACAGGAGACACCATGGGCAATGCCGACATCATCCGCGAACACTACGCGGCGAGCGACCGCGGCGACCTCGACGGGATGCTCGCGCCGTTCGCACCCGATGTGCAGTGGACCGAGGCCGCCGGCTTCCCCTACGCGGGAACCTACATCGGCCCCGACGCGGTGGCCGCCAACGTGTTCCAGCGCATCCAGGAGGACTGGGACGACTACACCGTGGCCATCGACGAGGTCCTCGACGCCGGCGATGCGGTCGTGGGCATCGGCACCTACTCCGGCACCTATCGGCGCACCGGCCGCTTCTTCGCCGCTCGGGTGGCCCATGTGTGGCGCCTGGCGGACGGCAAGGTCGTGGCCTTCGAGCAGTTCACCGACACCGAGCTCGTGTCCCGCGCACTGCGCGACTGAGCGACGCCACCCCATCACTGCACGACACGAACGGCACGCACAGCACGATCCGAACACGAGAGGCAGGAACCACATGAACAAGCGCGCATCAGGCGCCGCGGCACTCATCGCCGTGGCAGCCCTCGCCCTGGCCGGCTGCGCCGGAGGAGACGGCGGATCCGGTGGGGGCGACGGAGCCCCGATCGTGGTCGGGTCCATCAACACCATCAGCGGGCCGGCCACCTTCCCCGAGGCCTCCCAGGCGGCGGCCGCGGTCTTCGACGCCTTCAACGACGCCGGAGGACTGGACGGCCGCAAGATCGACTACAAGACCCTCGATGACAAGGGCGACCCCGCCACGGCGACCGCCTCGGCCAGGGAACTGGTCGGCAGCGACGGCGCCGTCGCGCTGGTCGGCTCCGCGAGCCTGATCGAGTGCGAGATCAACGCCAAGTACTACGAGCAGGAGAGCATCCTGTCGATGCCGGGAATCGGCGTCGACACCGGCTGCTTCGACAGCGAGAACATCTCGCCGGCGAACGTCGGCCCGTTCAACGACATGACCCTCACGCTGCAGTACGGATCCGAGGTGCTCGGGCTCGACGACATCTGCATCCTGCTGGAGATCGCCGGCTCCACCCGGCCGACCTACCAGGCCGCCATCGACAAGTGGTCGGAGATCACCGGCAAGGAGCCGAAGTACGTCGACGACACCGTCCCGTACGGCGCATCCGACTACACCCCGTACATCGTCAAGGCGCGCGAGGCTGGCTGCAAGGCCCTCGCGATCAACCCCGTCGAGCCGGACGCGATCGGTCAGGTCAAGGCCGCGAACGCCCAGGGCTGGGACGACGTCACCTGGCTGTACCTGACGAGCGTCTACAGCGAGAACTTCGCCGAGGCCGTGGACGATGCGGGAGCCGGCATCTACGTTCCCGCCGAGTTCTACCCGTTCACGGACGACAGCGAGATCAACGCCGACTGGCGCACCCTGATGGAGGACAACGACATCCCGCTGACGTCGTTCAGTCAGGGCGGCTACCTCGCGGCGACCTACTTCATCGAGGTGCTCAAGGGCATCGACGGCGACATCACCCGTGAGAGCGTCTCCGAGGCGCTGAAGAACATGGAGCCGATCGAGAACCCGATGGTCGGCACGCCCTACGCGTTCGGCACGCAGAACACCGCGGGCTGGCCGATCATCCTCAAGTCCGGCACCCACGCCTGGGAGCAGGTCGCCGACGACTGGCTCCGCATCGGCGAGTAGTCCACCAGACCGCCTGCCGCCGGGCGCATTACCGGCGGCAGGCACCTTCCCCCTCCCCCTCGGAACAGAAAGGACGCCCATGCTGCAAGGTGCCATCGCGGGGCTCGCCGCCGGCGGTCTCTACGCGGTTCTCGGCGTTTGCCTGACGCTCATGTCCCGGCTCGTGCGGGTCGTGAACTTCGCCCAGGCCGCGACCGGCATGTTCGGCGGCTTCACAGCCGTGTGGTTCGTGCGCGAACTGGGGCTGCCCATCTGGGTCGGCTCCGTGCTCGGGGTGCTCGTGGCAGGGCTGCTGGCCGCGGCGATCGGCTTCATCGCTGCGACGTGGCTGTCCGAAGCGTCGACCACGACCCGCTCGGCGATGACCGTCGGCCCACTGCTGCTGCTGATCTCGATGTCGTTCATCCTGTTCGGCAACAAACCGCAGCCGTTCGCGCCGATCATCGCCGGGCCCGCTTTCACGATCGGCGGCGTCGTCGTCAGCCAGGTCACGGTCGCAACCGTCGCGATGGCGATCGTGACGGCCATCGCCGTGCGCATCGTCCTGCGTCGCACCAGAGTCGGAACGCAGCTGCGCGCCCTCTCCGAGCGCCCCACGACGGCCGAGCTGCTCGGCATCCGCTCGCGGCCGCTCTCCATCGCGGTGTGGTTCGTCACGGGTGTGATCAGCGCGATCGCGATCATCATCGTGGCGCCGTCGCAGTCCAACGACGCGACGAGCCTGTCGATGCTCATCGTGCCCGCCGCCGCGGCCGCGCTCCTCGGCGGCTTCCGCCGTCTCGACCTCGCCGTCGCCGGCGGACTCATCCTCGGCGTGCTCGGCGGACTCGTCGCCCAGATCGACGAGGTCGCGCTGGTGCGCAACTTCCTCCCGTTCCTGTTCATCGTCGTCCTGCTGCTCTGGACGCAGCGCAAGGAGGTGTGGGATGCCGCTCGTTGACCGCCCCTGGTTCCGGGTCACCTGGCCGTTCGCCGTCGCCCTCGTCGGCATCGGGGTCGGTGCGATCCTCAGCTCGGCCCTGCCCGGGTACTTCGTCTTCCTCGCCATCAGCGCGGTCACCGCCGCCATCGCCATCCTCGGCCTCGGCATCGTGACCGGCTCCGCAGGGATGATCGCCCTGTGCCAGCTCACGTTCGCAGCCGTCGGCGCCTGGATCGTGTCGCTGCTCAACGTTGTGCAGGCGCCGGGAGGATTCCTCCTATGGCTGATCCTCGGCGGTGTCGCGGCGGGGCTCGTCGGCATCCTGGTCGGCCTTCCCGCCCTGCGGCTGCGGGGGGTGAACCTGGCGGTCGTGACCCTCGGCTTCGCCGCAGCGGCCGACGTCACGCTGGTGCAGATCCAGTTCCCCGGCTCGGCGGACGGCACGGCCATCGAACGACCGGAGATGTTCTCGAACGACCGCGAGTTCTTCTTCCTGTCCATCGTCGTGCTCGCGGTCTGCGCCCTCGGAGTGTTCTTCCTGCAGCGGGGCCGCTGGGGGTCGAGCTGGAAGGCCGTGGCATTCTCCGAACGGGGAACCGCCGCCTCGGGGCAGAGCGTGCAGGCGGCCAAGCTGACCGCCTTCGCCGTCTCCGCGGCCCTCGGCGGCATCTCGGGTGGGCTGCTGGCCGGTCAGGTGCAGCTGCCGTTCGCGTCGAGCTTCACGCCGCTGCAGTCCCTCGCGCTCTACGTGCTGGCGATCATGTCCGGCGCCCACCTGATCGACATGGCGATCTTCGGCGGGCTGCTCTGGGTGCTCGTTCCCGAGCTGCTCAAGCGCTGGGGTGTGCCGCAGGACTGGGCTTTCGTCGTCTTCGGCGTGCTGGGCGTGCAGGCTCTCACCAGCGGGACCAACCTCGGCCAGGGCATCCGCAACCTGCTCTACCGCCGCGCGGACCGGCGAACCGCGAACGCGCAGCTCACCGCCCTGCCTGCCGATGCCGGAGCCGATGCCTCGGCCGTCACGACGACGACAACGGCCACGGTCGACGATGCGGACCTGCGTGGTGCGCCCGTGCTCACCGTGGAGGGTCTCACCGTGCAGTTCGGCGCACTCAAGGCACTGGACGATGTGTCGTTCCAGGTGCCGGCCGCATCGATCATGGGGCTGATCGGGCCCAACGGCGCAGGGAAGTCGACCTTCGTCGACGCGATCAGCGGCTTCCTGCCGAAGCACGGAGGACGTGTGCTGCTCGGCGACCGCGACCTGGCCGGCCTCTCCCCCACCCGTCGCGCGAGATTGGGGCTGCGGCGCACGTTCCAGCAGGATCGGGTCCCGCCCGCGCTCACGGTCGGCGGCTACGTGCGGTTCGTAGCCAGACGCCGGCTCGCGAAGGCCGACATCGACGAGGTGCTGGAGTTCTTCGGCTGCCCTCCCTCCCGCGCGCGCCTGTCGAGCGTCGACGTCGGCACCCGGAGGCTCGTGGAGGTCGCCGCGAACGTCGCCGCCCGACCCCGTCTGCTGATCCTCGACGAACCCGCTGCCGGCCTGTCGCACGAGGAGCACCTGGCGCTCGCGGCACGTCTGCGAGACCTGCCGGCGCGCTACGGCGTCGCGCTGATCATCATCGAGCACGACCTCGACCTCGTGCGCTCCGTGTGCCCCACTCTGACCGTGCTCGACTTCGGTCGGGTGCTGGCGAGCGGGCCGCAGGCCGAGGTGCTCGCGAACCCCGACGTGGTGAAGGCCTACATGGGAGAGACGGAGCTGCTGACATGAGCGAACTCGTGCTGGACGCCGTGACGGTGAGTCGCGGAGCCGGACCTGTCATCTCCGACGTCTCGCTGCGGGTCGCCGGCGGCGAGGTGCTGGCCCTGGTCGGCCCCAACGGTGCGGGGAAGACGAGTCTGATCGAATCCGTCTCCGGTGTGACCCCTCACTCCGCGGGGACGATCACCCTGGACGGCGAACCCATCGACCGGCTCTCCCGCGTCACGAGGGCGCGCCGCGGCATCGTGCACATCGAGCAGGGCCGTGCCGTCTTCCCGTCGCTGACCGTGCGGGAGAACCTCTCGCTCACAGCGCGCACCCCTTCGGAGTTCGACGCCGTCCTGGCGCAGTTCCCCGAACTCGAGAAACGCATCGACGCCCCCACCGCCCTGCTGTCGGGTGGGGAGCAGCAGATGGTCGTGCTGGCCAGGGCATTCGCCGCGAAACCCCGCATCCTGCTGATCGACGAGATGTCGCTCGGCCTCGCCCCCGTCGTCTTCCTGAGGCTGATGCCGATCGTGCAGTCCATCGCCGAGTCCGGGGTCGGGGTGCTGCTGGTCGAGCAGTTCACCCAGCTCGCTCTCGGGTTGGCCGAGGAAGCGGTGGTCGTCGCCGGCGGGCGCGTCTCGTTCCAGGGCACGGCGCAGGCGCTGCAGGAGGACCCCGCGTTGCTGCACCGGGCCTACCTCGGCGGCTGAGCACGTGTCGGGGGTCGAGCGACCGTCGGCGATCACCGGGACGTGGGGATTAGCCTGAGAGGATGACCCAGACCATCCACGCCCGCGCCGCCCTCCTCGACATGGACGGCACCCTCGTCGACTCGACCGCCGTGGTGGAGCGGCTGTGGCTGGCCTGGGCGGAGCCGCACGGGATCGCCCCCGAGACGGTGCTGAGTGTGGTGCACGGACGTCAGGGTCACCAGAGCATGGCGATCATGCTGCCCGAGCGCGACCACGCGACCAACCTCCGCGAGAACGAGGTCATGCTCGCGAACGAGGCGTCCGACGTGGAAGGCGTCATCATGATCCCCGGCGCCGACGGTCTGCTCGATGCTCTGCAGCCCTTCGCCCACGCGATCGTGACCTCCGCCAACGTCGCCTTGATGACCGCGCGGATGCGTCAGGCCGGGCTGACCGTGCCCGCCCTCGCCGTGACGGCCGAGAACGTGTCCGCGTCAAAGCCCGACCCTGAGGGCTTCCTCCTCGCTGCGCGCACGCTGGGCGTCGACCCCGCGGACTGCCTCGTGTTCGAGGACTCCGGCGCCGGGATCCAGGCCGCCCACGCCGCGGGCATGCGAGTGATCGGAGTCGGCCCGCACGCCGCCGCCCACACCCCGACCGCGCACGTGGACGACCTCACGCAGGTGTCGATCGCCGCCGTCGACGACGGCTTCGAGCTCCGGATCGGCTGAGCGGTCCGGAGCTCACACCCGGTCGCCTAGGCGGCGGAGCGGTGCGCCGCCGGTCGCCGTCGCAGCGCGGGCTCGAGCACAGCGGGCGGGTTGTACTGCTGATCGAGGCGTCCGACATCGGTGCCGGGCGGGACGATCGCGTCGATCCGGTCGAGCACCTCGTCCGTGAGCGCGATGTCCACTCCCGCAAGCAGGTCGTCCAGCTGCTCCATCGACCGCGGGCCGATCAGCGCGCTCGTGACACCGGGATGCGCGATCGCGAACGCCATCGCGAGGTGGGTCATCCGGATGCCGGTCTCCTCGGAGAGCGCGACGATCTGCTCCACGGCGTCGATCCGCCGCTCGTCCTGGTTGTGCCGGAACATGGTCGCGCGAGCGAGATCGGTCTGCTGTCCCCTCCGGAACCGTCCGGTCAGCATGCCGCCGGCGAGAGGACTCCAGACGAGGGCGCCCATGCCGTAGCGCTGCGCGACGGGCAGCACTTCCCGTTCGATGCCACGGTTCAGGATCGAGTAGGTCGGCTGCTCGGTGCGGAAGCGCTCGAGGCCCCGACGCTCGGAGGTCCACTGCGCCTCGACCTGCATCGAGGCGGGGAAGTCCGAGCTGCCGATCGCCCGCACCTTGCCGCTGCGGACCAGATCGGTCAGCGCGGAGAGCGTCTCCTCGAGGTCGACGGTGTCGTCAGGACGGTGCGCCTGGTACAGGTCGATGTAGTCGGTCCCCAGCCGACGGAGCGAGTCCTCGACGGCGCGCATGATCCATCGGCGGGAGTTGCCGCGCCTGTTCGGGTCGGTGCCCATCGGTCCGTTGAACTTCGTGGCCAGGACCACGTCGTCGCGACGGCCGACGAGCGCCTTGCCGATGAGCTCTTCGGAGCCGCCCTGCGAGTATCGGTCGGCCGTGTCGATGATGTTGATGCCCGCATCGATGGCTCGATGCACGATGCGGATGGAGTCCCGCTCGTCGCCGTTCCCGATGCTGCCGTCCGTGCCGAGCATCATGGCCCCGAGGGCGAACGGGCTCACCTGGATCCCGGTCCTGCCGAGGGTGCGGTAGTGCATGTCGTGTTCCTTCCATCGATGGCGCTCTGCTGTCCGGTGCCCTATCGTTGACCGAAGTGGAACGCCTTTCCGGAAGCATACGGAACAGTGTTCCGTTTATGCAACCCCCGGAGGATCCATGCGCGCCGACGCCCGCCGCAATGCCGACGCACTGACCGACGCCGCGCGCGAGGTCTTCGCCACGGAGGGGGTCGACGCGCCCGCGAGGCTGATCGCCGAGCGCGCAGGCGTCGGAGTGGGCACCCTGTACCGCCGCTTCCCGCAGCGGTCGGACCTCGTGGTCGCCGTCTTCCGGCATGCCGTCGATGCCACCGCGGCGGCCGCGGACGAGCTCGCCGCCGCGCACTCCCCGGATGACGCGCTCGCCCTGTGGCTGCAGCGCTTCACGCAGTTCGTCGCCACGAAGCGCGGGCTCGCTGCCGCGCTGCACTCCGGAGATCCCGCCTTCGAGGCACTGCCGTCGTACTTCACCGCCGAACTCGGCGGAGCGCTCGAACGTCTTCTCGACGCCGCAGCCGAGGCGGGGACGATCCGCCGCGACGTCGACGCGACGCAACTCCTGTACGCCGCAGCGAACCTCTGCCACTCCGCGGGGTCGGAGGAGCAGAGTCAGGTCCTGGTCGGGCTGCTCGTGGACGGTCTCCGCTACCGCGCAACGGCCGGGACCCGCCCCCGACGCACCCTCGGTCGGTCACATCCCGGCGTGGTCGAAGGCGATGGTCGGCACGTCGACGACATGCGAACCGCCGTCCGCGACGATCACGGCACCGGTGATGTAAGACGACTCCCCTGACCCGAGGAAGCGCACAACCGAGGCGATCTCGGAGGGGCGCGCCGGGCGACGCAGCGGCACGTCGGCCGTGACGGTCGCATACGCCTCCTCACGGGAACCGAGCCCCGCGTGCGAGGCGAACTCGTCCATCTCGTCGTCGGCCATGGGCGTCTGCACCCAGCCGGGGCAGATCGCGTTCACCCGCACGCCGTGCCGGCCGTAGTCACGTGCCAACGTGCGGGTCAGACCGATCAGCGCATGCTTGCCCACCGTGTACCCGGCCACCGACGGGCCGGCGAACAGACCGGCGAGCGAGGAGACGATCACGATCTGCCCCTTCGCCTCGATCAGCGCAGGAAGGGCCTCGCGCGCCATCGTGAACGCCGTCGTGAGGTTCGCGCGGATCGCCGCCTCCCAGCTCGCATCGTCGGTGTCGCCGACCGGGGAGAACCCGTGGCCGCCGGCATTCGCGACGAGCACATCGATGCGACCGAAGCGCGCCAGCACCTCGGCGACAGCGGCCTGGGCCGACGCGGTGTCCGCGGCATCCGCGATGACGGGCACCGCACCCACCGCCCGCTCCACCTCGTGCAGCGGCTCCGCTCGCCGACCCACCACCACGACGTGGGCCCCCTCTGCCGCGTAGCGCTCGGCGATGGCCGCGCCGATGCCCGTGCCGCCTCCGGTGATGACGACGACGCGCCCTGAGACGCTCGATCCGACCGTGATTCCCATGTCTTCTCCTGTGTGGTGTTCGCTCGATGCGCGTGCGCGCGGTGGTCTGGTCCGATGCGTCCGTATCAGGCGGGGAATCCCGAGCGGGCGGTGTAGCCGAAGTCGCTGATCAGCGTGGTGCCGTTCACCGCCGCGGCGTGAGGCGACAGCAGGTAGGCCACGTGGGCGGCCACCTCGTCCGCGGTCTGCACGGGGAACCCGGGATCGTCCAGAGCGGCCTCACCCAGATCGCCGCGACTCATCGGTGTGTCGACGATCGACGGGGCGATCGAGTTCACGCGGATCCCGGTGCCGAGGAGATCGACGGACAGCGCGCGGCCGAACTGGACGACCGCGGCCTTCGACGCGCAGTAGGGGACCATCCCTGGTGACGCGACGAGGGCCGAGTCGCTCGCGAGGAGGACGATGGATCCCCGATCCGCGATCCGCAGCGCGGGGAGCGCGTGCTTGAGCACCAGGAAGGGCCCTGTCACGTTGACGGCGAGCACAGTGTTCCACG
The DNA here is from genome assembly GCF_001557335.1 of Microbacterium sp. CCH5-D1. Taxonomy (NCBI): domain Bacteria; kingdom Bacillati; phylum Actinomycetota; class Actinomycetes; order Micrococcales; family Microbacteriaceae; genus Microbacterium; species Microbacterium sp. CCH5-D1. The sequence continues at coordinate 8,793 of NZ_LSJW01000210.1, read as the reverse complement.
CAGCGAGGTCGGTGTCCTCGATCGACGAGCCGACCGGGCCGGAGATGCCTGCGCAGCACACCACGTGATCCACCCCGCCGAGACCGTCGACCGCCCTGAGCACGCCGGCGCGCACCTGCTCTTCATCCGTCACGTCGGCGAGGACGAGAACCGCCTCCGCCGCTTCCGGAACAGCGTCCCGCACGAGCGCAGCGGTGCCCTCCAGAGCGGCGCTGTCGCGGTCGAGCAACGCCACCCGCATCCCCTCCTGCGCGAGCGCGCGGGCCGTGGCGCGCCCGATGCCGCTCCCGGCACCCGTGATCAGGGCCGTCCTGTCGTGCAGCTGCAGATCCATCTGTCCCTCGCAGGCCGTCCCTGCACCGGTGGTGCGGGAGAGGACGGCGGTGTCATCACGGTCATCCTGCTCCCCTGTTCCCGGCCGTTCGAAGGTTCGGGAGGAGGCTGTGCACGCTGGCACCATCGTCTTTCCCTCAGGGTCAAGCGCGTCGCCGACAGCACGAGCAGACTCGCTCTATCGACGATTCCCCTCGTCGTCGATGCCGTGTCCGCACGGCCGTCACCCAGCAAAGGAGCCGACGTGGCAGACCCGACATCCGCGTCCACGACGCATACGCACACCTCTCTCCGACCCGGAGCCCTCGGCGTCGCCGGGATCGTCTTCCTCGTCCTCGCCGCCGTCGCCCCGCTCACGGGCATCGTGGTGGTGGCCTCGCTCGCCATCGCGCTGGGCAACGGCGGTGGCACGCCCATGTCGTTCTTCCTGGTCGCGGCGATCCTGCTGCTGTTCGCGATCGGCTACGCCCAGATGTCGAAGCAGCTCGTGAACGCCGGAGGCTTCTACGCGTTCGTGGTGAAGGGCCTCGGTCGCACCGGTGGCCTCATCGCGGGTCTGATCGCCACCCTCGGCTACAACTTCTTCGTCGTCGGGACGATCGGCACCAGCGGCTTCTTCATGCAGACGATCATCCGCGACCTCACCGGCCTCGACGTGCACTGGCTCGTCTGGGGTCTGCTGTCCATCGTCGTCTGCTTCGTGCTGGCCCGGGTGGGTGTCGACTTCAGCTCGAAGATCCTGGGGGTCTGCCTCGTGCTCGAGGTGCTGATGCTCGTGGTGTTCGACATCTCCGTGCTCGTGCAGACGGGCTACGACGTGGCGGCGTTCAGCCCCGAGGCCGTGTTCTCCGGGTCGCTGCCCATCGGCCTGCTGCTGGCGGCGACCGGCTTCCTCGGCTTCGAGGCGACGGCGCTGTTCAGCGAGGAGGCCAAGCAGCCGCTGCGCACCATCCCGCGGGCGACCTACACCTCGATCATCGCGATCGGCGTGATCCTCGGTGTCACCACCTGGGCCGTCGTGAGCGCGACCGGTGTGGCGCAGGCCCAGGCCACCGCGCTCGAGCACCTGCCAACGGGCGACCTCATCTTCTCGCTGTCGCAGCAGTACCTGGGCGGCCCGCTCACGACCGTGATGATGATCCTGCTCCTGGTGAGCCTGTTCGCCGCCATGCTCGCCTTCCACAACTCGGCGACGCGCTACCTGTACTCGCTGGGGCGGGCCAGGATCCTCCCGCAGGCCCTCGCCCGCACGCGTGCCAACGGCGCGCCGCAGCTGGCCGGGATCGTGCAGGCCGGCTTCGCCGCGGTCGTCGCGGTGATCTTCGCCATCGCGGGAGCGGACCCGATCGTCACGCTCGTCCCCGCCATGCTCGGCTTCGGCACCCTGAGCGTGCTCATCCTGCAGGGACTCGCCGCGATCTCGATCGTCGTCTACTTCCGCCGCCGCCAGGACCCGCGCTGGTGGAGCACGTTCATCGCCCCCGGCATCGGCTTCCTCGGCATCGCGGCCATCTCCGTCCTCGCCGTCGTGAACTTCAACATCGTCGCCGGGTCGGAGGAGCTCGCCATCCGGCTGATGCCGCTGCTGCTGGTGGTCGCCCTGATCGGCGGCATCGGCTACGGGGCCTACCTGAAGCGCGCCAGACCGGCCGTCTACGAAGGCCTCGCCACCGATCTGGAGCAGTTCAGCGACCGCTGACCCCCCCCCAGACCATCCATCGAAGGAGATCGCATGACCACTCTGAATCCCGCCGACACCTCGACCTGGCTGCCCCTGGAGGGACTGGCACCCGGCTTCGACGCCAACAAGGCCCCGCACTCGACCGCGCTGAGCGGCACCGAGGTCACCGTCGTCGACGGTCGCGGCACCCGCATCGTGCATCGCTTCGCCGACTCGACCGTCTCGTGGGAGTACCAGCCGGGAGCGGAGGACGACACCGAGGCCGCGGCGGACACCGACGACTACGAGGCCTTCGAGGTCGACGAACAGCTCTACTTCGTGCAGTTCCACCACCGCTACCTGCCGCACGAGGCCGTCTCGCTCATCCTCGACCTGCGACAGGGCCGCGCTCTGGCCGTGATCTCCGAGATCCTGCCGGCACCGGAGCAGGGCCGCACCCGCGTGCAGCACCATTTCGCCCCCGGGGTGATCGAGGGCATCGAGCAGAGCGGCGAGGAGGCCGCTCCCACGACGACCCTCATCGGTCGCAGGGTCGAGTGGGTGTACAGCGAAGAGCACGCGTACGAACACGTCTACCTGTCGTCGCACTGGTACTCGTGGCAGTGCCTCGCGGGACCGGAACGCGGCCTCGCCGACACGGATGAGAACAGCGTGTGGCAGATCCGCCCCGGCATCTACGTGTTCGCCTGGCGCGAGAAGGTCATCCCCTGCGCATCCGTGACGATCGCCGACCACCGCGACGTGAACGCGATCCGCTCCCACGGCGTGCTGTTCGGCCTCGACGAGAGCGGGGAGGTGCCGACGCACTTCACGTTCGGCGCCCACGGACGACTGCTCTCCACGACATTGCACGCGCCGGAGCTCGAGCCCGCGACCTTCGGAGCCGTCTGACATGACGGACGTCGCCGACCTCATCGTCACCGGTTCCGCGATCCGCACGGCCGACCGCGCGAACCCGGTGGTCGAGGCCTTCGCCGTGCGCGACGGCAGGATCATCGCGGTCGGAGCGCGCTCGGACATCGAAGCGCTCCGGGGCCGCAGGACCCGTCTGCTCGAGGTCGGCGACGCGGCCGTGTACCCCGGTTTCGTCGATGTGCACAACCACCACGCGCTCGCCGGGCGCACGGACCTGTTCGAGTTGTCGCTCGCGCCGTCGCTGAGTCTCGATGAGGTGCTCGACCGCGTGCGGGAGAAGGCCGCGGAGCTGCCGCAGGACGCCTGGATCGTCGGCGGCGCGGTGGCGACCACCCTGCTGCCCTCCCTCGCGAACACCGCGAGCCGACGCCGCCTGGACGAGGCGAGCGGCGGGCACTGACGCGCGAGATGTCGATGTCTTCGCCGATCTCGGTCGCCGACGCATCGGGGCGGGCGACGAGGGCGGCGGAGACACGGTCGAGCGTCTCCGCGCTGAGGCCCTTGGGCAGGCCGAGCCGCTGTCGGAAGGCGATGATGGCATCCGCCGCCTCCACGCGGCGGACCACGTCGTGCAGCTCGGTGTGATCGCGCAGCAGGAGCGTCGCGCCGATGCCACCGGTGCCCGCATCGCTTCCGGTGCTCCGGGCGACGAGCACGTGCGACCCCACGATCACCGGCCGTCCGGCTGACTCGCCCTCTCGGAGCACGGTCGTGAGCTCCTCGCCGAGCGCGTCGGCGGCGGGCTCACCGTCGAGGTCAGCCGCGTCTCGGCCCAGGAAGCGGGCGGCGGCGTCGTTCACGAGCGTGATCCGTCCGCCGTCGTCCACCGTGATGACCCCTTCGCTGAGACCGTGCAGCGTCGTCTCCTGGTTCTTGACGAGGGCGGCGATCTGATGCGGCTCGAGACGGTAGATGCGCCGACGGATGATCGAGGTCACCCACGCGGATCCGAACACTCCGAGCACCGCGGCGGCCAGCATGGCGGAGATCAACCACACCAGGTTGGACGAGAACTCCTCGCTGAGCTCCGACTCGAGGATGCCGACGGACGCGGTGCCGATCACGTCGCCCTCGTCGTCGCGGATGGGCACCTTGACCCGCCAGGAGGTGCCCAGCGTGCCGGTCTGCGTGCCGACGTAGATCTCGCCCGAGAGCGGGATCGACGGGTCGGTGGAGACCTTCTCGCCGATGCGGTCGGGGTTCGGGTGGGAATAGCGGATGCCCTCTTCGTTGGCGACGACGACGTAGGCGAGATCGGATGCCTCGCGGATGACCTCGGCGATCGGCTGGATCACGGCGGACGGCTCGACGTCGTCGAAGGCCGCGTGCACCGTGGGGAGGGCGGCGACCGATTGCGCGACGGCCTGCATCCGATCCTTGTAGGCCTCGCGGAGCGCCTGTTCCTGGAACGCTCCGGCCACGATGCCGGTCGCCAGGGTCACCAGGAACACGATCAGCGCTTGCAGCACGAGCAACTGCACGCGGAGCGTCATCTTCGAGGCCACGTGCTCATTCTGGCCTCTCCACGAGTGGGGCGCGAGCGGGGTCGGGAGCCGCTCGCGACCAATAGTTCCGAAACTCCGACCAATGGTTTCCGAAGCTGGAGCACCGGTACTCCGACCTCCATGGTGGATCCACAGCATCACGAACGCTCAAGGAGGAGCGCACATGAAGAACGCACGCATCGGAACGTGGACCGCCCTGGCCGCGGTGGCCGCACTCACACTCACCTCGTGCGCCGGAGGCAGCGCAGCGACCGACGACGCGGGAGGGGAAGCGGAGGTCGCCGCGATCACCGACGTGTCGATCGTCGTGCCGGCGGACCCCGGTGGTGGATGGGATCAGACCGGACGTGCCCTCTCGCAGGTGCTCACCCAGGACGACCTCGTGACCTCCGCTCCCGTGACCAACGTCGGCGGTGCAGGCGGCACCGTCGGCCTCGCGCAGCTCGCGAACGAGAAGGACCCGAACACGCTGATGGTGATGGGTCTGGTCATGGTCGGCGCGGTCGAGACCAACGCCTCGGCGGTGCGGATCGAGGACACCACCCCGATCGCCCGGCTCACCGACGAGCCGCTCGTCGTGGTGGTGCCGGCCGACTCGAAGTACGACACCCTGGAAGACCTCGTGGACGACATCGTCGACAACGGCCAGTCCGTCACGATCACGGGCGGCTCCGCGGGCGGCGCCGACCACATCCTCGCCGGACTCATGCTCGAGGAGGCCGGGCTCGACGGCGCCGAGATCGCGGAGAAGCTCAACTACACTCCGAACTCCGGCGGCGGGGAGGCCGTTCCGCTCCTCATCGGCGGCAAGGTCGCTGCGGGCATCTCGGGGGTGGGCGAGTTCGCCCAGCACGTCGAGAGCGGCGCGCTCAAGGCCCTGGCGGTGTCCAGCGACGAGCCGGTGTCGCAGCTTCCCGATGTACCGACCATCACAGAAGAGGGTTACGACGTGGTGCTCACCAACTGGCGCGGGGTGATCGCTCCCGGCGGCATCTCCGACGGCGAGAAGGACGAGCTCGTGCGGGTGATCACCGAACTGCACGAGTCCGAAGCCTGGTCGGAGCAGCTCGAGACCAAGGGGTGGACCGACGCGTTCCTGGTGGGCGAGGAGTTCGACGAGTTCGTCACGGGGAACATCGAAGAGGTCACCGCGACGCTGAAGAACATCGGTCTGGTGCAGTGACATGACGGTCCCCGCATCGTCGGGGACAGGGGAGCAGGGGGTGCGGGTCGACCACGGCGGTCGGCCCGCACGCCGCTCTACCTCCGTCCCCGTCGGCGAACTCGTGTTCGCCGGAATCATGCTCGCGCTCGGTGTCTTCGCCGTCGTCGGCATCTTCCTGATCCATGTCCCCGTCGGCATGAAGGCCGGCCCCACGGTCTTCCCGATCTTCGTCTCCGTGATCCTGCTCGCCTCCGCGGTCGCTGTGCTCGTCGGCGTGCTGCGCGGGGAGCGCGGCGGTGCCGAGGAGGCGGAAGACATCGATGAGAGTCTGCCCACCGACTGGGTCACCCTCGCCAAGCTGGCCGGCCTCGTCGTCGCGCACCTGCTCCTCATCGAACCCCTCGGCTGGGCACCCGCTGCAGCCCTGCTGTTCGGCGGGGTGGCGTGGTCGCTCGCCGCCAAGCGGTGGTGGATGGCGTTCCTCGTCGGCATCGTCGTGGCGCTCGTGATCCAGGTCGTCTTCGGCGGTCTGCTCGGTCTGTCGCTGCCGTGGGGACCGGCCCTCGGCTGGCTCGGAAGGATGTTCTGATGGACAGCTGGACTCTGCTCCTGGAGGGCTTCGCGACCGCGCTGCAGCCCGAATACCTCGCGTTCGCCTTCCTCGGAGTCTTCGTGGGCACCGCGGTCGGCGTGCTCCCCGGTATCGGCCCCGCCATGACGGTGGCGCTGCTGCTGCCCCTCACCTACACGCTCGACCCCGCCGCCGCGTTGATCACCTTCGCGGGCATCTACTACGGCGGCATGTACGGCGGCTCGACCACGAGCATCCTCCTGAACACCCCGGGGGAGTCGGCCTCGATCGTCACGGCCATCGAGGGCAACAAGATGGCCAGGATGGGACGCGGTGCCGCCGCCCTCGCCACCGCCGCCATCGGATCGTTCATCGCCGGCACGCTGGCGACCCTCGGGCTGACCCTCCTCGCTCCGCTGCTCGCGCAGTTCGCGGTGAACCTCGGACCCGCCGACTACGTCGCCCTCATCGTGATCGCGTTCATCACGGTCGGTGCGCTGATCGGCAGCTCGATCTCGCGCGGCATGCTCTCGCTCGGCGTCGGCCTGTTCCTCGGGCTCGTCGGCACCGACTGGCTCTCCGGTCAGCAGCGCTACACGCTGGGCCTGCCCGCGCTCTCCGACGGCGTCGACATCGTGTTGGTCGCGGTCGGGCTGTTCGCGGTCGGTGAGACGTTCTACATCGCGGCCCGACTGCGACACGGCGGCATCGACGTGATCCCGGTCACCCGTGGGTGGCGGTCCTGGATGACGAAGTCCGATTGGCGCAGGTCCTGGAGGCCCTGGCTGCGGGGCACCGCGATCGGGTTCCCGATCGGGACGATCCCCGCCGGTGGCGCGGACGTGGCCACGTTCCTGTCCTACGCGACGGAACGGAAGCTGTCGAAGCACAAGGACGAGTTCGGGCGCGGCGCGATCGAGGGGGTCGCCGGGCCCGAGTCGGCCAACAACGCCGCCGCGGCCGGTGTGCTGGTGCCTCTGCTCACCCTGGGCCTGCCGACCACGGCGACCGCGGCGATCATCCTCACCGCGTTCCAGTCCTACGGCATCCAGCCGGGGCCGCTGCTGTTCGAGAACCAGTCGAATCTGGTGTGGGCGCTCATCGCGAGCCTCTACATCGGCAATGTGATCCTGATCGTGCTCAACCTTCCGCTCGTGGGCATGTGGGTGAAGCTGCTGCAGATCCCGCGGCCGTACCTGTACGCGGGCATCCTGCTGTTCGCGGTGTTCGGCGCGTATGCGCTGCACAGCTCGCCGTCGGACATCGTGATCCTGCTGATCGTCGGCATCCTCGGCTACTTCATGCGCAGATACGGATACCCCGTCGCGCCGCTCGTGGTCGGGATGATCCTCGGACCGATGGCGGAGGAGCAGCTGCGCAAGGCGCTGCAGTTGAGCCAGGGCGACCTGAGCACGCTGGTCATGCAGCCGTTCGCCGCTATCGCCTACGGGGTGCTCGCACTGCTGATCGTCGGGGGCCTGTGGCTGCGACGCCGTCAGCGCCGGTACGAGCAGGCTCTCACCGAGTCGATCGCCGTGCCGATCAAGGCCGACTCCGAGGTCTGATCCGGGAGCGGATTCGAGCGGACAGGAGGCCGCGAGTAGGCTGATCCGGTGAATGATGCCCAGGCTCCCGCACGAGGGCCTCGTGCCTACACGGCGTTCATCGGGATCGGCCTTATCGCAGGCCTCCTCTCCGGTCTCTTCGGCGTGGGAGGCGGTACGGTCATCGTCCCGCTGCTGGTGCTCCTGCTGCACTTCGATCAGCGCCTTGCAGCGGGCACCTCGCTCGCCGCTATCGTGCCGACCGCCAGCGTGGGAGTGATCTCGTACGCGACGACCGGATCGGTGGCCTGGATCCCGGCGATCATCCTCGCGGCCGGTGCTGTGGTGGGCGCGCAGATCGGCACTCGACTGCTGCCGCGCATCTCGCAGACCGCCCTGCGTTGGGGCTTCGTCGGCTTCCTGGTCATCGTGATCGTCAGCCTCTTCCTCGTGATCCCGTCGCGCGATGCCGCCTTCGAACTCACCTGGATCTCCGGCATCGCTCTCGTCGGGGTGGGCATCGGCACCGGGATCCTCGCGGGGCTCATCGGCGTGGGCGGCGGAGTGATCGTCGTACCCGTGCTGATGCTGGCTTTCGGCACGAGCGACCTGGTCGCCAAGGGCACCTCGCTGCTCATGATGATCCCGACGGCCATCTCCGGAACGGTGGGCAATTTCCGCAACCGCAACGTCGACCTGCTCGCCGCGCTGCTCATCGGCGTCTCCGCCTGCACGACGACCGCGCTCGGCGCGTGGCTGGCCACCATCGTCGACCCCACGCTGGGCAACATGCTGTTCGCGGCATATCTGGTCGTGATCGCGGTGCAGATGGCCATCAAGGCGATCAAGGGGCGTAAGCGCGCCTGAGCCCCGCGCGGATGAAAGGATCTTCATCCACGGCTCATCTGCGCATCATCATCGACGGGCATCATTGGGGACATGACCACCCCACGACGCCTTCTCGCCACCGGCGCGCTGATCGCGATCCCGGTCGCCTTCGCGGTCGGAAGCGTCGTGCTGGCGCAGATGCCGCCGTCACCGCAGATCCCCTCCGAGCCCGTCACGGTGCAGCTGGCACC
>NZ_LSJW01000209.1:0-1530 GCF_001557335.1 Microbacterium sp. CCH5-D1 | reverse complement strand
TCGACCAGGCGGCGCGGGCCTCGAGGGCGGTGGCGGTGGTGAGTGCGGTGTTCATGTCGTCCCTCCGAGCATGTTGTGTATCTGACATACATAACACTAGCATAGTCGGGGGACATTGCAAGGGCGAGCCTTCGGTCGGCGAGCGCGCGCGGCTCTCTGTTCTTCGAGCCGCGAACCGGTAGCGGCAGAATCGCCGCCGCTACCGGTCGCGAACGCCGCTCAGGCGGCCCGGTAGGTGATCAGGATCGGATCGGCGCCCGGTGCTGCGACGAACGCTGTTCCTCGCCTCGGGGCGGGCACGCCCTCGCTTGGCGCTTCGATGCCGTAGACCTCGGCGAACAGCCGCCGGGTTGGACGGCCGACGATCACGCGGACATCTGCGCGCTCGGTGAGAGGGGTTGGCATCGACACCAGGATGACGATTCGCGCGGCGGTGAGGTCCGCGGTGATCGCGTCGGCGAGCTCTTCGGATGCCCAGCTGCTCCCGTAGTCGTAGACGACTGCCGTTGTGGAGTCGGGGCGGTCGGCGTCTGCGGCGAGCGCGTGGTGCTCGATCGGTTGATACTCGATATTGAGTCCGGCTCGGTCTGTGTCTTGGGGCTGCATGGACACCACTCCCACCCGGTGCCCGCGCTGCACGAGGCTGGCGGCGATGGTGCGGGCGAGGGTGGTGCGGCCGCTGCCTGCCAGGCCGCTGATTGTGACGAGTTGGCCGGGCTGGATGTTGTCGAGGAGCATGCTCGACGGGTCGAGAACGGTCATGGGGACCACCTTCCGCGCCCTACTTCGCTTCGGGCGCATGTCTGGCCACCTACTGCGTTTCAGTGGCCTGGATTGGAGTGTAGATGAGGGGCATCGTGCCCGGTAGGGCGCTCGCTGGGGTGTCGCGGCGAGCGCCCGCTGCCTCAGTAGGTCTCGGTGAGGGCAAGAGTGTCGATGATCAGCGTGCCGTCGTGGGTGGGTGCTGTGACGGTCGAGACCAGCACGTGGCCCTGGCGGGGCGCTGTGGCCCCGCCAGGGGCGGGTTTAGACCCGCTCGGTGCTGATGATCGAGACGTCGAAGCTCTCGTGCCCGTTGTCGCGGTACGCGGCGAGCACGTCGTCGAAGTCGATGCCCTCGCGGGCGTTGTCGTCAGCGTCCTCCTCGGTGGTCGCGCTGGTGGAGTAGGTGACCCGGACGGTCACGGTGACCTCGGCTTCCACCTCCCAGTCGCGGTATCGAGGGGTGCCGTTCATCGCCTCGGCGAGCCGGTCGTACTCCTGGCAGAAGTCGGCGTGATCGGCGATCCGACCCGCCTTGTCCCAGAAGTCGATCAGGCGGGGGTCGGACCCGTCCGTGATCTGCTCGGTGCGGAGCCGTTCGATCTCGCGCTCGCGCGCGGCGACCTGCTCGCGGGCCTCGGCCAGCTCGGCGTGAGCGCGCGCCAGCTCGCCCGCGAACGCGCTGCGGCGGTCGGTGACGGACGGGGTGCCGGGGAAGGTCAGGGGGCCTTCCGCGATCCCGTTCGCCGGGGCGGTGGTGGTGATGTC
>NZ_LSJW01000208.1:0-276 GCF_001557335.1 Microbacterium sp. CCH5-D1 | reverse complement strand
CACGCCGGCGGGGAGGTGGGGGGACGTCGCCGATCTCATGGGCGCGACCGTCTTCCTCGCGAGCCCCGCCTCCGACTTCGTCAACGGGCACGTGCTGTCCGTCGACGGCGGTTACCTGGTGCGCTGACCGCGGCGCCCCCACACCCTCAACGAACAGGACACCTTCCCCATGGTCACTTCACGATCCGCTCTCTCACGTGAGGAGATCGTCACCCGACTGCAGGAGATCCTCGGCACCGACCAGGTCGAGACCGAGGCGCAGGCGCTGCGCGAGGC
>NZ_LSJW01000207.1:0-335 GCF_001557335.1 Microbacterium sp. CCH5-D1 | reverse complement strand
CCGTCACGACGGGGAGCACCGCCATCGCGGTTGTAGCCGCCCTCACGACGAGGCGTATCACCGTCACGACGGGGAGCACCGCCATCACGGGTGTAGCCGCCCTCACGACGGGGAGCGCCACCATCGCGGCTGCTGTAGTTGGGGCGTCCGCCAGAAGCGCGGTTCCCGCGCGGTCCGTTGTCGTCGTTGCGACGCGGACGGCGCTGTTCCTCTTCTGGCATGATGCTCCCTGTTCTCTTCGTGTAAACGCAAAATGGCCACCCAACGATGGGTGGCCATTTTGTTTAAAAGGAGTCCGGCGGTGTCCTACTCTCCCACAGGGTCCCCCCTGCAGT
>NZ_LSJW01000206.1:0-47854 GCF_001557335.1 Microbacterium sp. CCH5-D1 | reverse complement strand
GCAGGGGGCAGGGCAGGGAGGGAGTCAGGTGGTGGCGAGGACCGCCTTGGCCGAGGTGGTGCGTCGCAGCGTCACGGCGAGCGTGGTGGCCACGAGTGACAGCACGCCCCAGACGACCAGCGCGGCGACGGCCGAACCACTGGCCGAGATGAGCCCTGCGAAGGCCGGGGCCGTCGGAAGTGCCGCACCGATGCCGGCGAGCCAGTCCGGCACGGTCGAGATCAGGCCCGTCGCTACGGCGAGCACTCCCACCAGGGCCGAGATCCAGCGACCGACGCCGCCGAACACCGCGACGAGAGCCTGGTTGACGGCGGCGAACACCACTCCGGCGAGGACCGCTGTGCCCGCGAAGGCCCACCAGGTGCCCGCGTCGTAGCTCGCCACGATCTGCACGATCAACGACACGAGCAGACCCTGACCGGCACCGATCAGCGCCGCCGGAGCGAACGCGCGCAGAGTCAGACCCGCCGAAGACCGTCGAGAGGTGAGCGTGCGAGCGGTGTGGGCGCGCATCACGACGAACGTCGCGAGTCCACCGAACCAGAGCACGACCGCGGCGAGCAGCGGGATCGCGGTGGGGCCGAAGATCGTGTCCACCGACGAGTTCGACGACACCGGGTCGGCGATCACCGAGGCGAGCGACTTCGACTCGGTGTCGCTGAACGAGGGGAGCGAGTCGGATGCCGTGCGCAGCCCGCCCGCGAGGTCGCCCGTGCCGGTCGCCAGCGTGTCGAGTCCGGTCGTGAGCTCGGTCGCGCCGTCGGCTAGAGCGGTCGCGCCGCCGGAGAGCTGGGTCGCACCGGATGCGAGGCTGCGCGCGCCAGAGGCGGATGCCCCGATACCCTGGTCGGCGAGCTGGGTGAGGCCGGAGGACAGCTGCGTGGCGCCAGCGCCGGCCTGGGACATGCTGGACGCCAGAGTGCTGAAGGTGCCAGGGAGGGCTGCGACACCACCGGCGACTTCGTCGTTGGTGAGGATGCCCGATGCCGTGCCGGCGTCTTTCGCGACAGCTCCGGCGTCTGTTGCAAGCGACGAGTACAGATCGCACTGCGCTTGGTCGGTGACCGGAGGTGTGCATGCCTGCTGAGCCAGGCCGCCCAGACGCTGCGCGAGCGCTACCGAGCCGGTCGCTGCCGATTGCGCCGATGCGGAAGCGCCTTGCACGGCCCCGACCAGCTTCTGAACCCCGCCGACGTTCTGCTGCAGCTCCGCACCACCAGCCGCCAGCCCGGACCCGATCTGTCCCGCACCCGCCGCAGCTTCACGGGTCTTGCCCGCGATCGTGTCGAGCCCCGAGGCGAGTGAGGACGCACCCGTGCTGAGCTCACCCGCGCCGGAGGCGAGTTTCGCCGCACCGTCCGGGATCGCCGCGGCTCCGGTGGCGGCGTCGCGTGCTCCGTTCGCGAGCTTGACGGCACCATCTGCGGCCTCGCCGATCTGGTCGCCGATCGTGGTGAAGCCGACCAGGATGTTCTCGGTCGTCGCCTCGGAGAGCATCGTGCCCATGGTCGAAGCGGCGACGTCGGCGATCTGGCCCGTGATGAGGTCGTCGGCGACGAGTCCGTCCTTCGGGGTCGTCACCTCGATGGTGGCCTTCTCCGCCTTCCCTCCGCCGTCGGAGATCGCGGTCCCGGCCGAGGTGGCGGCGGACGAGAAGTCCTCGGGAATCGTGATGACGGCCTGATAAGAGCCGTCGGCGAGTCCGTCAGCGGCGTCGTCCTTGTTCGAGATCACCCACGTGAGGTTCGAATCGAGGTCGTCCGATCCCTCGACGAGGCCCGAGGCGAGCTGACGTCCGAGCGGGGTCATCTGGCCGTCGATGGTCACGGGCTCGTCGAGATTGACGATCGCCGCGGTCATCGAGTCCAGCCGCTCGGTCGGGTTCTGCAGTGCCGCGACCAGGATGCCGCCGACCGCCGCCGGCAGCAGCAGCACGCCGAGGATGGTCAGCCACGTGATGGGCTTGCGGGAGCGCGCGCGCTCGATGGGGAGGGTCATGCGGTCACCTCGGTGGATTCTGCGGCGCTCCGGCGAGGGGCGCGCGTGTCGAGTGTCTGGGCGTCTGGCCATCCGGCCTCGGCGAGAGTCGTCCGTGCCGAGTCGGCATCGGATGCGGTGGTGAAGACCGCGATCGTGCGGGTCGCTGCAGCATCGCGGAGCATCGCCGTCGCCTGGTCGCGCTGCCCGCCGCTCAGCCGGTCGATCCCGTCGATCACGACGATGGATGACTTTCCGCGCAGGGCTTCTGCGAGATCGTCGAGCCCTGTGTCGGCATCGTCGATCAGCACGCAACCGACATGTGCGCGCACCCAGGCGGCGCGGCCGGGGAGGAGGTGCCCCGCAACCCTGAGTCGTCCCTCCGTCGGGGTCAGACGTCCCGCGATCGTCAGAGCCAGTGCGCGGCGGCTGCGGTGGTCGCCACCGGTCGCGAAGAGGGCACCGCCCTCCGGGATCCGCATCGACAGGTTCTCGATCAGCGGCGCATCCGCGCTGATCTCGAGGTCGTCGGCGGCGACGACCGATCCGTCGCCCGGCCACGCGGCCAAGTGGCGTTCCCGTTCGACGGCCTCGCCCTCGACGTCGATGCGGGGGAGGATCTTCTCCAGCCAGCGCGGGAGCTCCCAGGCGCGCTCGCCCAGGATGGCCATGAGGGCGGGGATCAGCGTCATCCGCACCAGGAAGGCATCGAACGCGATGCCGGCGGCGAGGCCGAGTGCGATGGGCTTGAGCGACGAGTCGCCCTCAGGGACGAAGGCCACGAACACCGCGAACATGATGAGTCCTGCCGCCGTGACGACCTTCGCCGAGCCGGTGAAGCCGCTGCGCACGGCGCGGAGGGCAGCGGCCCTGCGGGTGGCGCGGTCGGGACTCTTCGCGTCCTTGTCGTGCACGAAGTCCTCGCGCATGCGGGAGACGAGGAACACCTGGTAGTCCATGGCGAGGCCGAACAGCACGCCCATCAGGATGATCGGCATGAAGCTGATGATCGGTCCCACCTTGGCGACATGCAGCAGATCGGCGAACCAGCCCCACTCGAACACGGCGCCGACCACACCGAAAGCGGCCACGATCGACAACAGATAGCCGATGGCGGCGGTGATCGGCACCCAGAGGGATCGGAACACGATGGTCAGCAGGATGAGCGAGAGGCCGATCACGAAGATGCCGAAGGGCAGCAGCGCGTTGCCGAGCTGGTCGGAGATGTCGATGCCGACGGCCGTGAAGCCGGTGACTTTGAGGTCGATGCCGAACTCGTCGAGCCATTCATCGTGGTGGCTGCGCAGCTCGCGCACGAGGTCGGCGGTCGCGGGGTCGTCGGGCGCGGTCTCCGGCACGATCTGCACGATCCCGGTGTCTGCGGTCTCGTTCGGGGTCGCGAGGGCGACCTCCTTGACGCCGGGGACCTTCGCGACCGCGTCGCCGAGGTCCTCCATCAGCGTCAGCGGATCGGTGGAGGTGACGATCGTGCCCGTCAGGATCATCGGACCGTTGAAGCCGGGGCCGAACTCCTCGCCGACGAGGTCGTAGGTCTGCCGTGCCTCGTTGTCCTTGGGTAGCACGCCGGCGTTCGGCAGAGCGAGGTCGAGGCTGAGCGCGGGGACGGCGACGATCCCGAGTCCGAGCACCACTGCGATCGACACCAGCACGGGGTGCTTCATGACGCCGCCGACCCACCGGGCGCTGCCCTTCACCGGGACGACCGGCTTCGAGGGCACGGAATCGTCCGCCTGACCGGCGGCGGTCTTGTTCGTCTTCGGGGTCCTGACCTTCTTCGGGCGCCCGACGACCCTGCCCTTCATGAAGCCGAGCAGGGCGGGAGTGAGGGTGACGGCGATAGCGACGGCGACGGCCACGGCGGCGGAGGCGGCGATACCCATGGTCGTCAGGAACGGGATGCCGGCGAAGCCGAGGCCGATCAGGGCGATGAGCACGGTGACACCGGCGAACACGACGGCGGATCCGGCGGTGCCGACAGCGCGGGAGGCCGACTCCTCCGGGTCGACGCCGTCGCGCACCTGGTCCTGATGTCTCGCCATGATGAACAGTGCGTAGTCGATACCCACCGCGAGCCCGAGCATGAGAGCCAGCAGCGGGGTGGTGGACGATACGGTGGCGAACGCGGTCGCGGTGAAGATGCCGGCCATCGAGATGCCGACACCGAGGATCGCGGTGAGCAGGGGGAGGCCGGCCACGACGAATGAGCGGAACGTGACGATCAGCACCAGCAGGGCGATGAGCAGTCCGACGGCTTCGGTGAGCGTGACGCCAGGGATCGAGATCGCGAACAGATCTCCGCCGAGCGAGGTCTGGGACCCTGTCGGGAGTTCGGCTCCCAGGTCGCTCACGACCGTGCGCAGCGCATCCTTCGTCTCCTCGGAGACGTCAGTGGATTCGCCGTCGAACTGCACGCGCACGATGGCGGCGGTGTCGTCGTCGTTGATCATGCCCTTGACCATCTCGTCGTACGGCGAGGTGGCAGCGAGCACGCCGTCGAGGTCGCCGAGCTCATCGACCGCGCCCTCGATGTCGTCCTGGTACTCGGCGTCCGTGATCTTGTCGCCGTCGGCGGCGACCACGATGAACTGCGCATTGGTGCCGCTCACCTGCGGGAACGAGCGCGAGAGCTGCTCGAGCCCCGCCTGCGACTCGGTACCGGGGATGGAGAACGTGTTGTCGGTTCCCGCTCCCAGCACGAGTGCTCCGGCGCCGGCGATGCCGAGTGCAAGCAGCCAGGACACGAGGACTCGCCACGGGTGCCGGAACGACCAGCGTCCGAGCGAGGACAGGAGTGTGGACACGCGTTCCTCCGAGGGGTGCGGGGTGGATACACAGGTGTATCCAATACATAGATGTATCGTAAGGTGACCCGCCCGGCCAAGCCTGTGTGCGGGGTGTGAATCATGCGAGAGTGAAGGGCTAGGAGGTTTCGATGTCGACACCCGCAACCCGCAGCCGCGAGAACACGCGCGCTCGCCTGCTGGAAGCCGCGGCGCAGGTCTTCGCCGAGGTCGGGCTCGATGGAGCGTCGGTCGAGGCGGTGTGCGAACGCGCCGGATTCACGCGCGGCGCGTTCTACTCGAACTTCGAGTCCAAGGATGAGCTGTTCCTCATGCTCGCCGCCAGCGTCTCCGAGGTGCGCGTGAACGCCGTGCGCACCCGTGTGGAGGAGCTGACGGCCGCCGGTGCCCTGGTGGAAGGCTGCGATCCGATCGAGCTCGTGCAGCAGATCATGGAGCTCGGCGGCGACGACAGGCTCGGCGTCATGCTGCTCAGCGAGATCCGTATCCGTGCGCTGCGCGACGCGAAGTTCGGCGAGGCGTACCTCGCGCAGGAGCGGGAGATGGTCGCCAGCATCGCCCAGATCGTCGACGACATCGTCGCGGCCGGTCTGCTGCGTCTGCGACTGCCCCCGGTGGTCGCCGCCCGCATGCTCATGATCATCTGGGAGGGCATGACCGTGCGCGGGGCGATGGCCGGACAGGACGATGCCCAGCTCCGGCACTCCGGTGGCGAAGAACTCGGGCGCCTGGTGCAGCTGCTCATCGAGTCGTAGGCCGGGCTTTGGTTCCGCGGATTCAGCCCGGCGTGGACAGCTCGCCGTAACAGCGGGCGAGCCGGGCGAGCCACCATTCGCGACGCTCGTCGGGCGCCGCCAGCCGGCTGAGCGACTCCGCGTCCGGCGTCACGCGGCCGACGGGGATCGAGCCGTCGACCGGGCGAAGATCTGCCACGTCGTCCAGGAACAGGGAAGCCGTTCCGAGCCCGCAGTCGTAGTCGAGCGTCGGGAGCGCGGCGGCGAGGGCGGCACCCTGGGACAGGCCGATGGCCGTGTCCAGCGCGCTCGAGACCACGACGGGAAGGCCGGCGGCGGTGACGATCTGCAGGGCGTGCGTGATCCCGCCGAGGGGCTGCGCCTTGATCACGAGCAGGTCGGCGGCTCCGGCGCGGGCGACCGCGAGGGGGTCGGACGACTTGCGGACGCTCTCGTCGGCGGCGACGGGGATGCCCATGTACTTCACGCGTCTTCGGAGCTCCGCCAGTTCGGGAACCGTCGCGCACGGCTGCTCCACGTACTCGAGGTCGCACTCGCCGAGGGCGTGCACCGCGTGCTCGGCCTCGTCGACGTTCCAGGCGCCGTTCGCGTCGATGCGGATGCGGCCCTCCGGACCCATCGTCTCCCGCGCCGCCCGGACTCTCGCGACATCGTCGGCGAGCGTCTGCCCTGGTTCGGCGACCTTCACCTTGGCCGTGCGGCAGCCGGCGAAGCGCGCCAGCAGCTCGGGCACCAGTGACGCCTCGATGGCCGGAACCGTGGCGTTGACGCCGATGCGATCCCGCAGCGTGGTCGGCTGACGATTCCAGGCGAAGTCGATCGCGGCAGCCAGCCAGGTCGCCGCCTCCACGTCGTCGTACTCCACGAACGGGGAGAACTCCGCCCAGCCTTCCGGCCCCTCGAAGAGCAGTGCCTCCCGTGTGTCGACGCCACGGAAGCGGCTGTGCATGGGGAGGGCGACGACCCTGGCCGAGTCGAGCAGGTCTGCGAGCGGCGGGATCATGTGCCCATTCTGCTCCGAGTCGCCCTGCGGGCGTGGCCCGTGGAGGGGTGAGTCTCATTTCGGTGTGCGGTTGACGATAGTGTGCGACACACAGTAATGTGACGGGCATGAACGAAACGCTCGACATCCACCTGCAGGAACTGCGGCGCGGCACCGTGGTGCTCGCCTGCCTGCAGCTGCTGCGCTCGCCGGGATACGGCTACGCGCTGTTGGAGATGCTCGAGCAGCGCGGTTTCGCCACCGATGCGAACACCCTGTACCCGCTGCTGCGCCGTCTGGAGAAGCAGGAGTACCTCACGAGCGAGTGGAACACCGACGAGGCGCGTCCCCGCAAGTTCTACCGGACCTCGGAAGCCGGCGTCCGCCTCGCCGACGCCCTCACCGACGAATGGCGGTCGCTCACGGCGGCGATCGCGTCCCTCACCTCAGAGGAGAACTGACATGACCACCACTCTCACCGAACGCTACGTCAGCGCCACGATCCGCAGTCTGCCGCCGGAAGCGCAGGCGGATGTCCGTGCCGAGCTCGAAGCCTCCATCGCCGACGCGGTCGAGGCGCGCGTGGAGCAGGGAGAAGCGCCCGAGGATGCCGAACGCGCGGTACTCACCGAGCTCGGCGATCCCGGCGCTCTCGCGGCAGGCTATGCCGACCGCCCCCTGTACCTGATCGGGCCCCGTTACTACCTCACCTGGTGGCGTCTGCTGATCCTGCTGCTCAAGTTCGTCCCTGTCAGCGTTTTCGCCGCCGTCGCGCTGGGCCTGACGATCTCCGCGGCCCCGATCGGGGAGATCATGTCCACGTCGCTCCTCGCGACCGGCGGCACGATTCTCCACCTGTGCTTCTGGACCACCCTGGTCTTCGTGATCCTGGAGCGAGCCGGTACCGACACCGGGGTGAGATGGGATGTCGATCAGCTTCCCGAGCCGACCGACGACGGGGTGGGCCGCAGCGAGCTGATCGCCTCGCTGGTGTTCCTCGGCATCAGTGTCGGAGCGCTGTTCTGGGACCGCTTCCGCGGTTTCGTCCAGGTGGACGGTGAGGCGCTGCCGATCCTGAACCCCCAGCTGTGGCCGTGGGGGATCGGCGTTCTATTCGTGCTGATCGCGGCGGAGGTCGTGTTCGCCTTGGTGCTCCACCGGCGGCGGCGATGGAGCATCGGTCTCGCCGTGGCGAACACGGTGCTGGCCCTGGCCTTCCTCGCCTGGGTCGTGATCCTGCTGCTGACGGATCAGGTCGTGAACCCCGAGTTCCTCGCACAGATCGCGACGGCCGGTGGCGAGGGTTTCGCCGCCGGTCAGGCGGAATCGGCCGACGAAGGCGGGGTGTTCAGGATCCTCGCCGTGCTGCTCGGATTCGGCGTCGCGATCGGGGTCGGGTGGGACATCGTCGACGGCTGGCTCAAGACCGCCCGCGCGAACAGACGACCGGAGCAACAGGAATAGGGTGGATGCCGTGACCGATGCCTTCGTCTCCGACCTGTTCGACCCGGCCGAATGGGTGCTCGCGCCCGGCGCCGAGGACTACACCGACATCACCGCGCATGTCTCGCGGGACGGCGGAGTCGCGCGCATCGCCTTCAACCGGCCGGAGGTGCGCAACGCCTTCCGTCCGCACACGGTCGACGAGCTCTACCGTGCCCTCGACATCGCCCGACAGGATGCGCGCATCGGTGCGGTGCTGCTCACGGGAAACGGACCGAGCCCGAAGGACGGCGGCTGGGCGTTCTGCTCCGGTGGCGACCAGCGCATCCGCGGTCGCGATGGATACAAGTACTCCGACGCCGAGACGGCGATCGTCGACGGGGCGAGCCGCGCGGCGGTCGGTCGACTCCACATCCTCGAGGTGCAGCGGCTCATCCGCTTCATGCCGAAGGTCGTCATCGCGGTGGTGCCGGGGTGGGCGGCCGGCGGCGGCCACTCCCTGCATGTGGTGTGCGACCTCACGATCGCCTCGGCGGAAGAGGCGCGTTTCAAGCAGACGGATGCGGACGTCGGCAGCTTCGACGCCGGATACGGCTCTGCATACATGGCGCGTCAGACCGGACAGAAGTTCGCCAGAGAGGTGTTCTTCCTGGCGGAGGAGTACTCCGCACAGCGCGCGTACGAGGCCGGTGCGGTCAACCGCGTCGTGCCGCACGTCGACCTCGAACGCGAGGCGCTGAAGATGGCGCGCACCGTGTTGACCAAGTCCCCGACCGCCATCCGGATGCTGAAGTTCGCCTTCAACGCGGTCGATGACGGTCTCGTCGGCCAGCAGGTCTTCGCCGGCGAGGCCACTCGCCTCGCCTACGGCACCGACGAGGCCGTCGAGGGGCGCGACTCCTTCCTCGAGAAGCGCGACCCCGACTGGTCGTCCTTCCCCTGGCACTACTGAGTCCGCCGGTCCCACAGAGTCGGAGACACGCATGACCGCCCTGATCCCCACAGATGCCGAAGACCCGCTTCTGCTGCGGGAGGCCCTGCAGCGGGCGCTCGACGGCGGCCCCGCTCTGGGGCTGGGGATGGTGGCCGATGCCCCGGAGAACGTGGCGGACGGACTCGCGGCGGTGATCGCGACGTCGGGATCGAGCGGCATCCCGAAGCGCGTCGCCCTGAGCGGTGAGGCGCTGAGGGCGAGCGCAGAGGCGACGGCGGCACGGATCGGCAGCGGCCGCTGGCTGCTCGCACTGCCCGCCGGCTACGTCGCCGGGCTCCAGGTGCTCGTGCGGTCGATCCTCGCGGGTACGCAGCCCACACGGATCGAGGGGCGATTCTCGCCGCAGGTCTTCGCCGAGGCGACGTACGAGATGATGCGGCCGTCGTCGAGCACGGGGATGCCCGACCTGTACACCTCGCTCGTGCCCGCCCAGGTCTCGACGCTGCTCGACGCCGCGGACGAGACGTCGGTCCGTGCGGCCTTGACGGCGTATCGTGCGATCCTCGTGGGCGGCCAGTCTCTTCCCGAGCCGCTGCGCCAGCGAGCAGCCGACCTCGGGGTGCGACTGGTGCGCACGTACGGTTCGACCGAGACCAGCGGGGGATGCGTCTACGACGGCGTACCGCTCGACACGGTCGGCGTCCGCACGGTGGACGGAGAGCTGCGCATCGCCGGGCCCATGCTCGCCGAAGGATACCTGGGAGATGCGGCACTGACCGCGCGCACCTTCGTGCGTGATGAGCACGGCATCCGCTGGTACCGCACCGGCGACCTCGGCCTCGTCGAAGACGGCACCGTGCGCGTGCACGGCCGGGCCGACAACGTGATCGTCTCCGGCGGCATCAACATCTCCCTCGACCGTGTGGAGCGGGTCGTCCGCCGCGTCCCCGGTCTCCACGAGGCCGTGGTGGTCGGCGTGGAGGATGAGCGGTGGGGCGAGGCATCCGTGATCGTGGCGGCGCGGGGAGAGGTGCTCCGGCGCAGCGAGTCCGAGCAGCTCGCGCACGCCCGGGACGCGGTCGAGGAAGAGCTCGGCAAGCATGCCAGGCCCGCACGGTTGATCGTGGTCGACGAGATCGCCGTGCTGTCCTCGGGCAAGCCCGACCGCGAGTCCCTCCGACGGATGGTCGCCGAGCTGCGCTGAGGCGTGCCACGACCGGTCTCGAAGCGCTCTGCCAGACTGACCCCATGGCCTCGTACACGCATGGACACCACGAAACCGTCCTCCGCTCGCACAACGTCCGCGACATCGCGAACTCCGCCGAGTACCTCCGTCCGCACCTCGGGGCCAGCACACGACTTCTCGACGTGGGCGCAGGTCCTGGGAGCATCACGGTCGACTTCGCCGGCATCGTGGCGCACGTGACAGCGACGGAGATCGACGAGAACGCCCTGTCCCTCTCGGAGCGGCTCGCCGCCGATCGCGGCCTCACGAACCTGTCGTTCTCCGTCGAAGACGTGCACGCGCTGAGCTTTCCCGACGAATCCTTCGACGTCGTGCACGCGCACCAGGTGCTCCAGCACGTCGGCGACCCCGTGCAGGCTCTGCGCGAGATGCGCCGCGTCACGGTTCCGGGCGGTGTCGTCGCCGCACGCGATGCCGACTACGCGGGCTTCGTGTGGTTCCCCGTACTGCCGGAGCTCGACCGGTGGCTCGCGCTGTATCGCGCCGCGGCCAGGGCCAACGGCGGAGAGCCGGATGCGGGACGACGGCTGTTGGCCTGGGCACGCGCTGCGGGCTTCACCGACATCTCGGCGACGGCGTCGACCTGGTGCTACGCGTCTCCGGAAGAGCGGGCTTGGTGGGGCGGCATGTGGGCCGACCGCATCCTCGAATCCGCGCTCGCACGGCAGCTCGTCGACAGCGACATGGCGACGCCCGCTGATCTACAGGAGATCAGCGACGCCTGGAAGCGCTGGGCCGATGACGGCGACGGCTGGTACCTGGTGCCGCACGGCGAGATCGTCGCACGCGCCTGACCCGGCACGGATACATCCCTCGACGGATGCCCACGCGCAGACGCTCGCGTAGCGTGGGGGAGTGATCCGCCCGCTCTCCCGCACCGCGCTGATCCTCGACATCGTCGGGGCGGCGTTGCTCTTCCTCGTGCTCGCACCGATGTCGCTGGTGTTCTACGGGCCCGTCACGGACAACCCGGCCGTCGGCGGCGCGGCGATCGTGATCCTCGTCTTCGCGAGCGTGCTCATGTCCGGCGCCGTCGCCATCGGACGGCTCGCGCCCGGATGGGCGTTGGCCGCTGCCTGGGCCGGCGCCGTGCTGCAGATGATCGCCGGTTTCGGGCCGCTGCCGATCGACGTCGCGATCCTGCTGGTGCTGTACGCGACCTCCGCCTGGGGGACGCGCCGGGTGCTCTGGTGGGGATTCGGTTCAGCGCTCTTCGGCGGTCTCGTGGCCGCCGTGTTCATGGTGATCGTCAACGGTGTGGCGTTCGGAACCGGCGACGGATGGCAGAAGATCACCACGGGGACGCTGCTCCTCGTGCTCTCGGTCATGGCGCTCGGCTTCGCCTGGGTGTGCGGCCTGCTGTGGCGTGTCGTGCTGCGCGCGCGCCGAACGAGGTCGGCCCAGCTGCAGGCCGAGTCCCTCGCCGCCGAGGAGCAGGAACGGGTGCGCATCGCGCGCGACATGCATGACGTCGTCGCGCATTCGCTGGCCGTGGTGATCGCCCAGGCGGACGGTGCCAGGTACGCGGCCGCGGTGCAGCCCGAAGTGGCGACCGAGGCTCTCGGCACCATCGCCCAGACCGCGCGCGGAGCTCTGAGCGACGTACGGATGCTGCTCACGCAGTTGCGGCATCGACAGGGCGACGGTCCGCAGCCGACGCTCGCCGACCTCGAGGCGCTGTTCGCGCAGGTGCGGCAGGCCGGGATCGAGCCGCGCGTCACCGTGGATCCGATGCCGCCGGGGGAGCCGCCCGCCGCGATCCAGCTCGCCGTGTACCGCATCCTCCAGGAGGCGCTCACGAACGCGATCCGCCACGGAGACGGCGCGGTCGACGTGCACATCGCCTGGCTTCCCGACCGCGTCGACGTCGATGTGCGGAACACGGTCGCGAGCGAGGCGACCTCCGTCCCCGGCGGACACGGGCTCATCGGCATGCGTGAGCGTGCGCAGCTCGTCGGCGGTAGTCTGCAAGCCGAGCGCAGAGGGGCACAGTTCGTCGTCCACGCCACGCTCCCGATCGGAGTCTCCGAATGATCAGAGTCGTGCTCGTCGACGACCAGGCGCTCTTCCGTGCCGGAATTCGGATGCTCATCGCGTCACAGCCCGACCTCGAGGTGGTCGGCGAAGCCGGCAACGGCCAGGAGGCGATCGACGTCGTCCGCACGACCCGCCCCGACGTGGTGATGATGGACATCCGGATGCCGGTGATGGACGGGCTCACGGCGACTGCGGAGATCCTGGCCCGCCCTGATGCCCCGCGCGTCGTCATGCTCACCACGTTCGATCTGGATGAGGCAGCGGCGAGGGCGATCCGGCAGGGCGCGAGCGGATTCCTCCTCAAGGACGCCGACCCCGAGTTCCTGCTCGCGGCGATCCGCACGGTGCACTCCGGGTCGAGCGTGATCGCTGCTTCGGCGACCCGCGATCTCTTCGAGCACTTCGCCGAGGCTCCCAAACCCGTTCCGCCGCAGTATGCCGACCTGACGGACCGGGAGAGGGAGATCTTCGCGCTCGCGGCCCGAGGGCTGTCGAATGCCGAGATCGCGAGCCGGGAGTACCTGAGCGAGGCGACGGTGAAGACGCACATCAGCAGGATCCTCAGCAAGCTGGCGCTGCGCGACCGGGTGCAGCTCGTGGTGTTCGCCTTCGAGCACGGCCTCGCCTGACGCAGACATCCCCTGACGCACGTCTCGCCTGACGCACGTCTGGCCTGACGCACGCCTGGGTGTGACGGGATCATCCTTGCGATGTATGCCGATGCGCCCCGCGGGCGATGACCAGCCACGGGCGGCGGAAATAGCGTCGGAGACATGGAGATCACGACCACCGACCTGGGGCTCGCCGCCCGCGTCCAGCACCTGAAGAAGACCTACGGCTCCGGCGAGGGCACCGTCCACGCACTGGACGACGTCAGCGTGGGCATCCGCCGCGGGCAGTTCACCGCCATCATGGGGCCTTCGGGTTCCGGCAAGTCGACCCTGATGCACATCATGGCGGGACTCGACAGCCCGACCGAGGGACGCGCGTGGATCGGCGACACCGAGATCACCGGCCTGGGCGACATCGACCTCACCATCCTGCGGCGTCGCCGGGTCGGCTTCATCTTCCAGGCCTTCAACCTCGTCCCGACGCTCGACACCCTCGGCAACATCATGCTCCCGTTCGAGCTCGACGGTCGCCGTCCGAGTGCGATCGAGCGCGCGCGCATCGACGGGCTCGTCGAGACGCTCGGCCTGGGCTCGCGGCTCTCCCACCGTCCGCACCAGTTGTCCGGCGGTCAGCAGCAGCGTGTCGCCATCGCCCGCGCCCTCGCCACGGCACCCGACCTCGTGTTCGCCGATGAGCCCACCGGCAACCTCGACTCGAAGACCGGCCGTGAGGTGCTGCGCCTGCTCGCCACCGCGAGCCGCGAGCACGGGCAGTCGATCGCGATGGTCACGCACGACGCGATCGCCGCCAGCCACGCCGACCGCGTGCTCTACCTCGGCGACGGACGCATCGTCGCCGACCACCCCCGTCAGACCGCTGAGGAGATCTCGGCCTACATGCTCGCCGCGGAGGTGGCCGCATGAGCGCCGTCGCCACGGTCGTCCCCGAGACTCGGGCGACCGGACCCCGACTCGCGTGGTTGCGCGACCGCGGGATGGGGGCCAGCATCCTGGTCGCGGCACTGTCCGCGGCGTTCGGCGTGCTCCTCGTGGAGATCACCGCCTACATCGGCGCCGTGCTGCAGAACGATCCGTTCATCGGCGACAGCGAGACTCTCGCCTTCGTCGTCGCCCTGCTCTCCGTCCTGTTGACCGTCGTCGCGATGTACGTCGCGGCCATCGTCACCGCCAACACCTTCTCGACGATCATCGCCGGTCGTACGCGGCAGATCGCGCTCATGCGCCTGATCGGTGCGACCGCGCGCTCCCAGCGCGCCGAGGTCGGCAGGCAGGGACTCGTCGTCGGACTCCTCGGAGCGGCGATCGGTCTGCTGGTCGGGATCGGGCTCGCGGCCGTCGGAGTGCAGATCGGCGGGCAGCTGATCACCAATGCCCCGTCCGATTTCTCCCTCGCTCAGCCCTTCGTGGCGCTTCCGGCGATCGGCGTGGCCCTCACGACATGGGCGGCGGCCTGGGCCGGTTCCCGACGCGTGCTCGCGGTGACCCCGCTGCAGTCGCTGGGCGGTTCGGTCGAGCGCACCCTCGACGAGGTCTCCGGCAAGCCGGGCCGGCACATCGGCGCCTGGGTGCTGCTCATCGCCGGTGCGCTGCTCCTGGTCGGCGGGATTCTGGTGGGGCTCATGACGCCGCTCGGCGTCGTCGTGGCGTTCGTCGGCGGTGTGCTCTCGTTCACCGGCCTCGCTCTCGGATCCGTGCTGTTCATGCCGCCCGTGCTGCGTCTGGTCGGCCGGATGTTCGGGTCGAGCGCCACCGCTCGCCTCGCCGCCGAGAACGCGCTGCGCTACCCCGAGCGTTCGTCGCGGATGGCGATCGGCGTGGTGATGGGTGTGACCCTGGTGACGATGTTCGCCGTGGCCCTGGAATCGGCCAAGGCGCTGATGATGAGCCAGTCGACGGGAGAGGTCCCTCCGGAGTTCTTCGCCCCGATGGACGCTTTCGCGGCGGTGATGATGGTGCTGGTCGCCGTCTCCGCGGTGATCGCCGCTGTCGGCCTCGTGAACCTCCTCACGATCGGAGTGGTGCAGCGACGCAGGGAGCTCGGACTGCTGCGATCGATCGGTCTGTCGAATCGCCAGGTGCGACGGATGGTGCTGCTCGAAGCCACGCACATCACGGTCGCGGCGACTCTGACGGGCCTCGTGCTCGGGGTCGTGTACGGCTGGATCGCCGCGCAGTCGCTGCTCGGTTCGGTGCCGACGTTGCCGGACTTCACGCCGGCGGGGCTCGTCGCGCCCCAGATCCCGTGGGTTCCCGTGGTCATCATCGTCGTCGCGACGGCGGTGCTCACGCTGGTGGCGGCCGCGACGCCGACGCGACTGGCGACCAGGGTGGCCCCGGTCGAGGCTCTCGCAGCCGACTGACGCCTCTAGGCTGGTCGGGTGCCGTCGCCGTTCGATCAGTCCACGTATCAGGTCCGCCTCGACTGGGGGACAGCAGGTCTCGACCGGCTCGCCGGCGCCGACGTCGTCGTGGTCGTCGATGTGCTGAGGTTCTCCTCGATCGTCGTCGACGCCGTCGCGTCCGGCGCCGAGGTCGGTGTGGCCGAGGCGGAGACCTGGTCGCGCAACGGCGCGGCGGTCGCGGTCGCGGCCTCCCGCGGATCGACGGTGCTCGTGGGAAGCATCCGCAACGCCGGCGCCGTCGCTCGCGCGGTGCAGACCATCCAGGAGCGTCGGCAGGCACGCACCTCCGTCGCCGTCATCGCGGCCGGCGAGCTCGACGAGAACGATCTTCTCCGGTTCGCCGTGGAAGACCAGCTCGGTGCGGGCGCGGTCATCGCCGCGCTCTCGGCTCGGGGCATCGATCACACGGCCCCGGACGCCGCGGTCGCCGCCGAGGGGTTCCACGCACTCCGCGCCGCCGTGCGGCATATGGTCGGGGCGAGCGGTTCCGGGCGGGAGATCGCGGGCGGCGTCGCGGCGACGGCCCGCATCGAAGCAGCAGGACTGACACCCACCACGGTCGCCGACGCGGCGGTGCTCGACGCGGTCGACGTCGTCCCCGTGCTGCGTGATGGGGTGTTCACCCGCTTCGAGTGATGTCGCCTGGCCCGTCCGGCGCGATCCTGCCGGCACGCAGATGTGTGCCGGATGCCGCGGGGCAGGCGCCGGTGTGGGCGAGGACACGTAGGGTCGTGTCATGAGGTACCTTCCCGCTGTCGTCGTCGACGTCGTGCTCGTGCTGATCTTCGCGGCGATCGGTCGCGCCTCCCATGACGAGAACCCCGCAGGGTTCCTCCTCACGGCATGGCCGTTCCTGATCGCCCTCCTGGTGGGGCACGCCCTCGCGGCCCTGTTGCCTGGTCGACCCCGCCGCCCCTGGTCATTGCTGTGGGGCGCGGTGGTCTGGATCGTGACGGTCGCCGGTGGCATGCTCATCCGCGTGCTGAGCGGTGATACGGCGGAGGTGCCCTTCATCATCGTCGCGACGCTCGTGCTGGGGGTGTTCCTGGTCGGCTGGCGCGCGATCGCGGCGCTGGTGCGTCGTCGGCGCAGCTCGGCGGAGAGCATCGACGGATCCGCACCGGTCGAGACGGAGGGCGTCGACGACTCCGACAGGTGAGTCGCGGTCAGCGCGGGAGCTGCGCGGCGAGCCGCACGTCGCTCGTGATCTCACGTCGGGTCCAGGCGAACAGGTGCCGGGAGTCGAATGTGCGCGAGCAGCGTGCACACGACGTCGGCCTCGTGGGCCGGCGGTGCCGGTACGTGACGTGCCCGGCGGGGCAGCTGCCCACCCAGGGCGCGAGCTCCACCGCCGTCTCGCCGTGATGGGTGGTGCCGCCGACGTAGCCGAGGTCGCGGGCGACGCGCTTCCAGATCGGTCCGTGGGCGGCTTCGTGGCCGGCGAGGGCGTGCGCGACCTCATGCAGCAGCACCTGGTGGATGTCGTCATCGTCGAAGCGCGCGGCGAGGTAGCGAGACACGGTGATCCGCTTCTTCGTGTAGTCGCACTGACCGGCCCGACGCTTGGCATTGTCGAAGCCGAACGACCAGCTGTCGTCGAGATGCAGCGTGATCAGTGCCTCGCCCCAGACGCGCACACGGTCAAGTTCCGCCATGCGATCAGGCTAAGCCATGCCGGTGACATCGCGGCCGCGCCGGGCCTCAGCCGGGGATGAGCTGCGGCGGGCGCCGACGCTCGACCGCTTCGATCGCCAGGAGCGCGGTCTCGAGCTCGCTGTCTTCGGCCCCGGACTCGCGACGCAGGAACAGCGACTGCTTGAAGCTCTCGCGCGCGGTCTCGTAGTCGCCGGCGTCGTAGGCGTTCTTGCCATGGTGCTGGTACGCGAAGGCCGCGATCGACAGCCACCGCTGGCCCTCGGCCTCGGCGGCGCAGGTCGCGAGCTCCTGTTCCGCTGCGGCGTGCGCACCCCGATACTGCAGGATCGTCGCATGCAGCACTCGTGCGCGAAGCACGTCCTTGCGAGTCCCCGCCATGCGCGCCTGGCGCACCGTCTCGTCCGCCAGCGCGAGCGCCTCATCGAGGCGGTCGAGCACCTTCAGCAGCCACACGCGCTCCAGCAGAGCGGGCAGGCTGCGCTGCGAATCGATCTCCGCGAGACGGGCCTCGCACTCATCGAGATCGACCTTTTCGCGGAGGGTCTCCTGGTCGTATCCCCGGATGAAACTCATTGCTCTCCTTCCGCAGCGTCCCCACCCAGTCTGCCTTCCGTGCGCGGGGTCCACTCGACGGCGCGCCCTGGTCTGCCGCATCCTGATTTCGACACGCCGCCATCGCTTTCCGGGGGCGCCGTCCGAGCCGCTCGCGCGCGGGGAGCGGGCGGTGCGTCAGCGCAGGAACAGCGAGGCGTCCGGCCGCGGTGAGGCGACGGCGTCGGCATCTGTCACGATCCGCGCCCCCTGGATGAAGGCGTCGACTTCGGCGCCCTGAGCGATCTTGGCGGGATGGGGGCCCGCGGCCAGGATGCGCGGCAGCCACTCCGTCGGCAGGGGAGCGGCGGAGGCGGCGATGACGAGATTCCCGAAGCGCCGGCCCTTGAGCACCTGGGTGTCGGCCAGGATGCCGACCTCCGGAAGCACGTCCGCGATCGTCGCGGCCTGGCGGCGGGCGAAAGCGAGTCCCGGCCCGTCGGCGACGTTGACGAGGAGCACCCCGCCCGGGGCCAACAGCTCTGCGAGTTCCCGGTAGAACTCGACGCTGGTGAGATGCGCGGGTGTCTGCGCACCCGAGTAGACATCGGAGACGACGAGGTCGCAGCTCGCGCGGAGCGCGCTCGGCAGCTTGGCGACTCCTTCGCGGGCATCGCCGATCCTGATCCGGATCGGCGCTCCCTTCGGCAACGGGAGGTGTTCGCGCACCAGCTGCGCGAGCGGAGCCTCGAGCTCGATCACCTGTTGACGTGAGCCGGGCCGCGTCGCGTCGATGTAGCGCGGTACGGTCAGCGCGCCGGCCCCGAGGTGCACGGCGGTCAGGGGGCCGGGGGCGAGCTGATCGATGACCGCGCCCATGCGGACGATGTACTCGAAGTGCAGGTGCGTCGGGTCGTCGAGGTCGACATGGGACTGCGGGGTGCCGTCGACGATGAGCTCGAAGCCGCTCGTGAACTCCGAGGGCACGATGCCGGCGATGCCGCCGTGGTCCAGCCGGACCTGGGGATGCTCGATGTCGCGCGATCTCGTCCGGCCCATGGGCACGAGCCTACGCGCTGCTCAGCGTCTCAGCGGCTCAGCGCTGCTTGCCGTTCGCACACGTCTCCTGATCGACCGTCTGACCGGAGATCGCCGAGTCGAGCGTCGCACGGGGAGACGGCGCGTCCGTGGCAGGAGCATCCGTCGCCGGCGGATCCGTCACCGGAGCCTCGCCTTCCGTGCCCGGCGCAGGTTCGACGAGTTCGACGCCCCCGTTGTTGCTGACGTCGCCGGTGAGCTGCACGGGCTGACCCGCTTTCAGAGCGTCCCAGATGGTCGCGGCGGCCTGCTCGTTCGGGATCACGCGGTCGGAGTCGTCGGGGTCGGCGAAGACCGGGTACTGGAGGAACACGAACTCGGAGAACGGCACGTCCTTGATCGACAGGGCCAGCTGGGCGAGCCGGATGGGGTTTCCCAGCTCGACGCTCGGATCGATGTTGTCCACGATGGTGTCGGCGAGCCCCAGCACCTTGCCGGGGTCGGACAGCACCTCGTCGCTCATGATCTTCTTCACGAGGCGGGACATGTACTGCTGCTGGTTCGACACGCGCGCCATGTCGCTCTCATCGCCGACGCCGTGCCGCGTGCGGATGAATTGCAGGGCCTCGTAGCCCGACACGGTGCGCAGACCCGGCTCCCAGTCGAGCGCGGTGTGCCGGTCGCGGATGCCGTCGCCGCCGATGCACACCTCGACGCCGCCGATCGCGTCGGTCACCTCCATCACGCCGTCGAAGTCGATCTTGGCGGCGAAGGGGATCTCGATCCCGGTGAGCTCGGTGACGGTCTTCGCGACGCAAGACATCCCGGCGTTCTGATAGATCGAGTTGATCTGCGTCTTGCGGGTCTCCGAGGCGATCGATCCGTCTTCTCTGGTGCACTCCGGCGTCGGGATCATGAGGTCGCGGGGAAGCGAGACGACGGTGACGTTGCGCGGCTCCGCCGAGACGTGGACCAGGAGGTTCACGTCGTTGAGGATCCTACCGTCGGCCTTCGAGCAGCGCTCGCCCAGCAGACCCGTCGACACGGCACCGCATTCGTCGGTGCCGAGGACGAGGATGCTGAACTCCCCGGGGTAGGCGCTGATGGACGGCGGCTCCACCTCGGGGGCATCCTCCAACGCGACGGCGCCCTCGTTGAAGCGGTTGAAGTAGTCGGTGACGACGAACGCGGCGACCGCGATCGCGGCGACGAGGATGACACCGACGGAGATCCCGGCGATCTTCAGGAATCCTCTGGCGGGCTTCTGAGCGGGGCGTGTCGCGTGGCGAGCGACCGTCGAGCGGTCGTTGTCAGGAGTGCGGCGAGCCATCCGGGGAGCCTACCGGGGGAACCTGATGTTACGGCCACATGACGATTGTGAGAGGAACTTGCAGGTAATTAGTTAGTCGTGGATACTTTTTCCTAACCCCCGGTGAGTACCCGATGCTTGCCAGGACTTTTCAAAGAGGAGATCCCCGCAATGCACAAGCGCATTCTCTCGGCTGTGGCGCTCGGCGCCGTGGCCACGCTCGCCCTCGCCGGTTGCGCCGGCGGCAGCGACACCGGCTCCACCGACGGCAAGGGCCAGGAGCTCACCGTCTGGATCATGAAGGGCACCAACCCCGACGCCTCCGCCTTCTACGACAAGGTGTCCGACGCCTTCGAGAAGGAGACCGGCGCGACGGTCAAGATCGAGGAGATCCAGTGGGCCGACGCCCACGACCGCTTCGTGACCTCCATCGCCGGTGGCACGACCCCCGACATCGCCGAGACCGGCACCACCTGGACCGCGGAGTTCGCCGACGCCGGCGCGCTCGAGCCGCTCGATGAGTACGTCGACGCCGAGAAGGGCCTCCGCGACGACCTCGTCGAGGGCCTCGAAGTCGCCGGCACCTACGACGGCGAGCTGTACGGCATGCCGTGGTACGCGGGCGTCCGCTCGCTGGTCTACCGCGCCGACGTGTTCGAGGAGCTCGGTCTCGAGGCTCCGAAGACGTGGGACGACATCGTCGCCGCGGGTGACGCCATCAAGGCGGCCAAGCCCGACATGCTCCCCTTCCCGGTTCCCGGTGACGCCGAGTTCCAGGTCTACCCCTGGGTCTGGGGCGCCGGCGGCGAGATCGCCACGAAGGACGGCAAGACCTGGACCAGCGAGCTCGACAGCAAGGAGTCGCAGGCGGGCATCGAGTTCTACACGGGCCTCGCCACCGAGCACGGCTTCTCCTCCGCAGGTGCCACCACCTGGAAGGAGACCGACCTCCGTGACGCGTTCACGCAGGGCAACGTCGCCATGATGCTCTCGGGCTCGTGGACGCCGAAGTCGCTCATCGAGGCGAACCCCGACCTCGAGGGCAAGATCGGCGCAGCCGTCATCCCGGGTGAGGACGGCGGTATCGCTCCGTCCGTGCTCGGCGGATCACACCTCTCCGTGTTCAACACGACCAAGAACGCCGACCTCGCGTGGGAGTTCGTCAAGCTCATGACCACCGGCGAGTTCGCCGAGCAGTGGTCGAACGAGACCGGCTACTTCCCGGGCGTCCAGTCCGCGATGGAAGAGGCGCTGGCCTCGACCGACCCGCTGGTCGCACCGTTCGCCGAGCAGATGGTCGACGGTGGCGCATCCGTCCCGGTCACCCCGAACTTCGGCGCCGTGCAGGCGAAGAAGACGACCAACTCCATGATCCAGGCCATCCTCAGCGGGCAGAAGGACGTCGCGACCGCGACGAAGGACGCCGCCGCCGAGATGACCGAACTCCTCAACCAGAAGTAAGGAAGCATTCCTTCCATGTCGATGGTGCAAGCGCCACTGCCGGCCACGGAAGCGGAGTCCCCCTCCGCTCCCGTGGCCGGCGGCCGGAAGCGACGCGGTCTCTCGATCGTCGCGGCCCGCCCCTGGCTCCTTCTCGCGCCCGGGCTGGCCATCCTCGCGGTGCTCATGCTCTGGCCGCTCATCCAGGTGTTCATCTACTCGCTGCAGGACTACGGTCTGCGCGAGATCAACACCGGGGAGAACAACTGGATCGGTCTCGACAACTACGTCGAGGCGCTCACCAACCCGACTCTCTGGACGGTGGTGCTGCCGAACACCGTCGGGTTCGCCGCCGTGGCCGTGTTCGTCACGGTCGCCGTCGGCACGCTCGTGGCGCTGCTGCTCGCGCGGCTGGGCACCACCTGGCGCGTCATCGTCTCCAGCTGCATCATGGTCGCGTGGGCGATGCCCGCGGTGACCGGCACGTATGTCTGGACCTTCATCTTCGATGCCGACCGCGGCATCTTCAACACCGTCCTGCGCGACCTCGGCCTGATGGACGATCCCGTGAACTGGTTCACGAACCAGTGGTCGTTCTACGCCATCGTGCTCCTCAACGTCGTGCACCACGGCTTCCCGTTCGTCGCCATCACGGTGCTCGCCGGCCTGCTGGGCGTCTCGAAGGAGATGCTCGAAGCCGCAGCGCTCGACGGCGCGGGCGCCTGGCGCCGGTTCTGGAAGATCATCTTCCCCACGCTCAAGCCCGTGTTCTCGGTCGTGATCATCCTCTCCACCATCTGGGACTTCAAGGTCTTCGCGCAGGTGTACCTCATGCCCGGTGGTGGCGGTGGCAACCGTCAGGTGCTGAACCTCGGCGTCTGGTCGTACGTGGAGTCCTTCGGCCAGAACCGGTACGGCTTCGGTGCGGCTCTCGCCGTGCTGCTCACGCTGGTGCTGATCGGCATCACGATCGTCTACATCCGCTCCCTCATGAAGGAGGACGAGCTGTGAACCCGCGCCCGAGGCTCCGCTCCCGCATCGGAATCGGAATCGCGGTCGCCGCGGTCCTGATCTTCACGCTGTTCCCCGTCTACTGGATGGTCTCCAGCGCGTTCGACGGCAAGGCCTCCAGCGGTGGGCAGTCGCTGCTCCCGCAGGAGTTCACGTGGGACAACTTCGCCTTCGTGCTCACCGACGGTGGCTTCGGCACATACCTGCGCAACTCGGCGATCGTGGCCCTCGTCACGGTGCTCGTGAGCGCTCTGGTGTGCCTGCTCGCCGCGGTCGCGGTCGCGCGCTTCAAGTTCAAGTTCCGCACCACGATCCTGATGATGATCCTGATCGTGCAGATGGTGCCGCTCGAAGCGCTCGTCATCCCGCTGTTCCTGCAGGTCAAGAGCCTCGGTCTGCTCAACAGCATCCTCGGCCTGATGGTCGTCTACGTCGCGCTCTCCCTCGCCTTCGGCATCTGGATGCTCCGCGGCTTCGTCGCCGCCGTTCCCGTCGAGCTCGAAGAGGCCGCCTACATCGACGGTGCGAGCTGGTGGCGGATGTTCCGCTCGGTGCTGCTGCCGCTGGTCATGCCGGGCCTCGTCGCCACGAGCATCTTCAGCTTCATCACCGCATGGAACGAGTTCATCTTCGCGATGACCATCCTGGGTGCGCAGACCGACCAGTACACGGTCTCGATCGGTCTGAAGTCGTTCTTCGGCCTGCACTCCAACGACTGGGGCAGCATCATGGCCGCGTCGACCATCATCACGGTGCCCGTCATGATCTTCTTCGTGCTGGTGCAGCGCAAGCTCGCCTCCGGCATGGTGGCAGGAGCGGTGAAGGGATGACCGACGAACTCGAACGTCTCGCGAACGGCGTGCTGTGGCCGGGCTTCTTCGGCACCGAGGCGCCCGCGTGGCTGCGCGACGAACTGCGTGAAGGGCTGGCCGGAGTCGTGTACTTCGGGCAGAACGTCGGAGAGGGCCTGCCTGCGCTGAGCGCCCAGATCCTCGACGCGAACCCGAATGCCCTGATCGGCATCGACGAGGAGGGCGGCAGCGTCACCCGGCTCGAGTCCGCCACCGGGTCGACGGTTCCCGGTGCCGCGCAGCTCGGCCTGCTCGACGATCTCGTCGCCTCGGAGGAGACCGGAGCGGAGTTGGCACGTCGTGTGCGTGCGGTCGGCGCCAACGTCGTGCTCGGTCCGGTCGCCGACGTGAACACCGACCCCCGCAACCCGGTCATCGGCGTTCGCGCGTTCGGTGACGACGAGGCGCTCGTCGCCCGGCACGTGGTCGCGACGATCGACGGCATCCAGGACGGCGCGGTCGCGGCGTGCGTGAAGCACTTCCCGGGTCACGGCGACACCCACATGGACTCGCACCACTCGCTTCCCGAGATTACGCTCGACCTCGAGGAGTTCGAGCGTGTGCATCTGGAGCCGTTCCGCGCGGCGATCGATGCGGGCGTCGATGCCGTCATGACCGCCCACATCGTGGTCCCGGCTTGGGGCGAGCAGCCGGCCACCCTCAATCCGCGTGTGCTCGGCATGCTGCGCGACTGGGGCTACGACGGCGTCATCATCACCGATGCTCTCGACATGGCGGCCATCCGCGAGACGGTCGGACTCGGCGGGGGAGCGGCCATGGCCCTCGCCGCCGGAGCCGACCTCCTTTGCATCGGAAACCCGACCAACCCGGGCGATGCGGCTCTGCCCGACCAGGACGAGCAGGACTTCCGCGCGGCGAGAGACGGGATCGTCGCGGCTCTCCGCGACGGCTCGCTCCCGCGTGAGCGCGTCGAGGAGGCAGCAGCCAGGGTCGCTGCGCTCGCGACCAAGCTCCGCTCCGCCGCGGCCGCGGCAGAAGCCACGCAGGAGCCCACAGGCGACTTCGACGCCGCCGGGATCCTGCGCCGAATGGTGACGATCTCCGGAGGTACTCCCGAGGTGTCGACGGAGCTCGCGGTCATCGATGCGCGTCGCCGATCGACACTGGCGGTCGACAGCGCGGGTTCGTACGTCGCGAGTGCGCTCGCGGAGGAGGGCCTGCGCGTGCGTCTCGACGTGGCGTCCGCGCCGCTGTCCGAGCAGGACCGGGTGCTCGACGAGATGGCGGCCGCGGCGGCCACAGCCTCCGCGACGACCGTGCTCCTGATCGACCGGCCGGACACCGACGCCGCGCAGCGGGCACTCGTCGAACGCGCTGCCGTGCGCGATCCGCACGCTGTGGTCGTCAACGTGGGGCTTCCGACGGCGCAGCCGTTGCCCCTGCCGACCGTGGAGGTCGCCGCAGCCAGTAGGCTCGGTGCCCAGACGGCGCGTGAAGCACTCCTCGGACGCTTCACGGCGCAGCAGAGGATGACCAGCGCCGGCTGAGACAGGACCCTCCATGGACGATGACGTTCTCGCTCTGGTGCGGCGCTCCCTTCCCAAGGTGAGCGCCGCAGAGGCGCGCGTCGCGGAGAAGATCCTGGGCGACCCGACCCTGGTCGTCGACCTGGCGATCAACGACCTCGCCCAGCTCTGTCAGACCTCGCTCTCGACGGTCGCCCGCTACGCCCAGTCCCTCGGATACAGCGGCTACCGCGAACTCAGGGTCGCGGTCGCGCGCGCGATCACCCTGGAGCAGGCGCAGCAGGCACGGTTCGGTCTGGACACCACCGCGATCGACCCCGACGACGGTCCGAGCGCGATCGCCGCCAAGCTCGCCGCCCAGGAGATCGACGCGATCGAGAAGACCGCGCTCGCCCTCGACGCGGCCGCGCTCGACAGGGTCGCCCGTGCGGTCGTCGATGCCCGGCACATCGATCTCTTCGGCCAGGCCGCGTCATCGCTGACGGCGCAGGACCTGCAGCTGAAGCTGTCGCGCATCGGCTGCTCCGTCTCGCACTCGGCCGACCCGCACCTCGCGGTCACGACGGCTTCGCTGCGCAGTGCCGCCGACGTGGCGATCGCCTTCTCCCATGGCGGCGAGACCACCGAGACACTGCGTGCCCTCGAGGTCGCGCGCGACGCCGGTGCGCTCGCGGTCGCGGTCACCAGCGCTGCGGACTCGCCTGTGGCACTGGCGGCCGATGTCGTGCTGCTCACGCACGCGCACGAATCCCCCTTCCGGATGGCCGCGATGTCGAGCCGCATCGCACAGCTCGCGCTCGTCGATGTGCTCTTCGTGCGGGTCGTGCAGCACCGCGGGGAGCCGGTCGCCGTCTCGCTGCAGCGCACTCACGACGCGGTCCCGGCCCGGCGTCGCAGCTGAGGCCCGGCGTCGCAGTTGAGGCCCGGCGAGAAGCACCGGTGCGAGAAGGCAGGCTCGAGAAGGCTCAGTCGACGTGGTCGCGGGTGCTGACCAGGGCGCGGGTCGCGATGCGATGTCCGCGCGCGAGGCTCCCCGTCAGCGAGAGGCCGGTGAGCACCCCGGCGAGGAAGCCGGCCGCGAAGGCATCGCCTGCGCCGATGGTCTCCACCACGGGCGCGTCGAGCGCGTCGCTCTCGGCGGTCTCGGTGCCGTCGAACGCCACGGCACCGCTCGCGTCGGTGATGAGCAGATGGCGCGGGTGGGGGAACAGGGCGCGGATCCGCTGCGGCTCGCTCGTGCCGAACACGGCCTCCGCGTCGGGTCGGGTGCAGAACACGATGTCGGCGCGGGATGCGAAGTCCGCGACGATCCTGCGGCCCTCGGCCTCGCGTCCGAGCCAGAGCGCGGGTCGCCAGTTCACATCGAAGCTGAGCAGGCGGCCGGGGCGTCGCTCCGTGAACAGCGCTTCCTGGGCGGCGAGGGCTGAGGCCGACAACGCGGGTGTGATCCCCGAGGTGTGCACGAGCGCCGCATCGCCGAGGAGTGCGGATGCCACCGGCGTCGTGAGCGTCCGGGGCGACAGGGACGCGGCGGCCGACCCGGCGCGGTAGTAGTGCATGGTGCCGTCGACGGCACCGTCCTCCCGTGCCGACAGCTCCTTCACGTAAAGCCCGGTGGGTGCGTCGCCGTCGACCTCGACCGCGGAGTCGTCGACGCCGTGGGCGCGCAGCTCAGCGGTGAGGAAGCGCCCGAAGCCGTCGTCACCGACGCGGGAGAGGACCGACGTGCGCACACCTGCCGACGCCAGAGCGATCGCGGTGTTCCACTCCGCCCCGGCGAGGGAGCGGTGGAAGGTCCGGCAGTCCTCGAGCGGACCCGCGGTGGCGGCGACGAGGGCGACCATGCCCTCTCCGAAGCAGACGGCGAGCGGAGTGGTGTCTGGCACGATCTGGACACTACCGGATCGATGCCGGTCCCGCCGATATCGGATTGCAACCTGGATGCGTTTGGTATCTGAGGATCTGCTGGGTACCGTCGAGTCATCACCGTCACCGAGGCGAGGAAGCCTCGGGACGCGCAAAGAAGCGCCCGACAGGGAAGGTCACACAATGCACCAATCAGTCAAGCGTCGGCGAGGACTCGTCGCCGTAACCGGAGCCGCGATCGCAGCGCTCGCGCTCGCCGGCTGCGTCGCCAGTGAGCGTGGCGACGAGGGCTCGGAAGGATCGGGCGACGTCGACGGGACGTTCGTGTTCGCTGCGTCCTCGGACCCGGCGAGCCTCGACCCCGCCTTCGCGCAGGACGGCGAGAGCTTCCGCGTCTCGCGCCAGATCTTCGAGGGTCTCGTCGGCACCGAGCCCGGCACCGCCGACCCGGCACCGCTGCTCGCCGAGTCGTGGGATTCGTCGGAGGACGGCATGTCGCACACCTTCGAGCTGAAGAAGGACGTCACGTTCCAGGACGGCACGCCGTTCAACGCCGAGGCCGTCTGTGTGAACTTCGACCGCTGGTTCAACTGGACCGGTCTCGCGGCTTCCGAAGCCTTCGGGTACTACTACAACAAGCTCTTCAAGGGGTACGCCTCCAACGCGGCCGACGCCGTCTACAAGTCCTGCACCCCCGACGGCGAGAACTCGGTGACGATCGAGCTCAACAAGCCGTTCGCCGGCTTCGTCGCCTCGCTCTCGCTCCCGGCCTTCGCCATGCAGAGCCCCTCGGCGATGCAGGAGTTCGGTGCGGATGAGGTCAGCGGTTCCGCCGAGGCCCCGCAGCTGTCCGAGTACGCCATGGGCCACCCGGTCGGCACCGGCCCCTACGCCTTCGACGAGTGGGCGCCGGGCGAGCAGGTCACGCTCAAGTCCTACGACGGGTACTGGGGCGAGAAGGGGCAGATCGACGAGATCATCTTCCGCACGATCGACGACCCGACCGCACGCCGCCAGGCGCTCGAATCCGGCTCGATCGACGGCTACGACCTCGTCGGACCGGCCGACACCAAGGCTCTCGAGGACGACGGCTTCACGATGGTGTCGCGCCCGCCGTTCACGATCCTGTACCTCGCCTTCAACCAGGCGGTGCCGGAGCTGCAGGACCCGAAGGTGCGTGAGGCGCTCTCGTACGCGGTCGATAAGGACGCGCTGATCAGCCAGGTGCTGCCGGAGGGCACGCAGAAGGCCATCGAGTTCGTCCCCGAGGTCGTCAACGGCTACAACCCCGATGTCACGACCTACGACTACGACCCCGAGAAGGCGAAGTCGCTGCTGGCCGAGGCGGGCTACACCGAGGCGAACCCGCTGAAGCTCACCTTCAACTACCCGGTCAACGTGTCGCGTCCGTACATGCCGGACCCCGAGCAGATCTTCACCGTGCTGTCGTCGCAGCTGTCAGAGGTCGGCGTCGAGACCACCCCGGTCTCGGAGGAGTGGGTCGAATACCTCGACCGCACCACCGGCACCTCGGACCATGGCATCCACCTGCTCGGCTGGACCGGTGACTACAACGACACCGACAACTTCGTCGGCGTCTTCTTCGGCCAGCAGAGCTCCGAGTGGGGCTTCGACAACCCCGAGCTGTTCCAGAAGCTGAACGAGGCGCGCGGCGTCTCGAACCTCGAGGACCAGACGGCGCTGTACGAGGAGATCAACGAGATGGTCGCCCAGTTCATCCCCGGTGTTCCGCTCGCGCACCCGGCGCCGACCCTGGCGTTCGACCCGCGCGTGAAGAGCTACCCCGCCAGCCCGGTGAACGACGAGGTCTTCACGGACATCGTCCTCACCAAGTAGGCCTGACCACTTGATACGTCGTTCCCCGGTCCCACCCCTTCGGCGGGACCGGGGAACGACGTACCTTCTGATCGACGGAGATCTTCGTGCTGCGCACCATCGGCAGGCGACTGCTGTTCCTCATCCCCACCCTGTTCGGGCTCAGCATCCTGCTGTTCGCCTGGGTCAGGGCCCTTCCCGGCGGCCCCGCGGTCGCCCTGCTCGGCGAGAAGGCCACACCCGAGGCCGTCGCCAGAGTCAACGAGCTCTACGGCTTCGACAAGCCGCTCATCGAGCAGTACTTCATCTGGATCGGGCGGCTCCTCCAAGGAGACTTCGGAACCTCCATCCAGACCAACCGTCCGGTGACCGAGGAGTTCATGCGGCGCTTCCCCGCGACGCTCGAACTCAGCGTGATGGCGCTCATCTTCGCGGTCGGCATCGGCATCCCGCTCGGATACTGGGCCGCCCGCCGCCACGGCAAGTTCACCGACCACGCATCCGTGGTGCTGAGCCTGATCGGCATCACCATCCCGGTGTTCTTCCTCGCCTTCATCCTGAAGTACGTCTTCGCGGTGCAGCTGGGCTGGCTGCCGTCGGACGGACGACAGAATCCACGAATAGACGCGACCCATCCCACCGGGTTCTATGTGTGGGACGGCATCATCACCGGAGAGTTCGATGCCGCATGGGATGCGATCCTGCACCTGATCCTCCCGGCGCTCGCGCTGGGTACGATCCCGCTCGCGATCATCGTCCGCATCACCAGGGCCAGTGTCCTGGAGGTGCAGAACGCGGACTACGTGCGCACCGGTCGGGCCAAGGGCGTCGGTGCGCCGACGCTGCGCAACCGCTTCATCCTGCGCAACGCCATGCTCCCGGTGATCACCACGATCGGCCTGCAGACCGGGCTGCTGATATCCGGGGCGGTGCTCACCGAGACGGTGTTCGCCTTCCCGGGCATCGGCTCGTTCCTGGCGAGGGCGATCTTCACCAGGGACTTCCCCGTCCTCCAGGGGTTCATCATCTTCATCGCGATCGCGTATGCGCTGATCAACCTGGCGGTCGACGTCTCCTACAGCTTCATCGACCCGAGAGTGAGGGTCCAGTGATGTCCCTCTCCATCGTCCGAAAGGAGGCGGTCGCATGACCATCGCACTCCCGCCCGCCCAAGGTCCCTCGGCGGAGAGCGGCGGCAGCATCGACACCGTCGCCATCGCCCAGGCCGACCTGAAGAACGGCTCCGGCGGCTTCTGGCGGGATGTGTTCCGCCGCCTCCGCCGCAATCCGACGGCATGGATCGGCGCGGCCATCGTGGTGGCGTTCCTGCTCATCGCCGCTCTCGCACCTCTGATCGCTCCCTACCCGGAGACGGCGCTGCCCGGCGCGAAGTACATCACGCCGACCTACATCCCGGGGCCGGGGGAGCTGCCGCAGTTCCCGCTGGGCCTCGACCGCTTCGGCGGCGACGTGCTGTCCAAGCTCATCTGGGGTGCGCAGGCGTCGCTCATGATCGGTGTCATCTCCACCGCGATGGGCCTGGTCGGCGGCATGATCCTCGGGTTGCTCGCCGGCACGTTCGGCGGATGGGTGGACACGCTCATCATGCGCATCGTCGACATCATCCTGTCGGTGCCGAACCTGCTGTTGGCCGTCTCGATCGCCGCGATCCTCGGGCAGACGCCCTTCGCGATCATGATCGCGATCGGGGCGTCGCAGGTGCCGATCTTCGCCCGGCTGCTGCGCGCATCCATGCTGCAGCAGCGCTCCAGCGACTACGTGCTCTCGGCGCAGACGCTCGGTCTCGGCCGCGGCAAGATCACCATGTCGCACGTGCTGCCCAACGCCATCGGCCCCGTGATCGTGCAGGGGACCCTGACGCTCGCCACCGCCGTGATCGATGCGGCGGCGCTGTCGTTCCTCGGCCTCGGCGGAGGCCGCCCGGAGACGGCCGAGTGGGGGCGCATGCTCACCTACGCACAGGCCGAGCTCGCCATCGCACCCTGGCTCGCCTTCCTGCCCGGCATCTGCATCGCCGTCACGGCGCTCGGCTTCACCCTGCTGGGTGAGGCGCTGCGCGAGGCGATGGACCCACGGACGAGGGCGCGATGAGCGCCGCGAAGGAGAAGCAGATGTCGACCGAGCCGTTGCTGTCGGTCCAGGGCCTCGCCGTGGACTTCGCCACCATGGACGGTGTCGTGCACGCGGTCGAGGGCGTCGACCTCGAGATCCGTCCCGGTGAGACGGTCGCGATCGTGGGAGAGTCCGGTTCGGGCAAATCCACCACCGCGATGGCCATCATCGGGTTGCTCGCCGGGGGAGGCCGGATCGCCTCCGGCAGCATCCGCCTCGATGGCAAGGAGATCTCCCGAGCGCCGGAGAACGAACTGCGCACGATCCGCGGCCGCGACATCGGCCTCGTGCCGCAGGACCCGATGTCGAACCTGAACCCGGTGGCGAAGATCGGCACACAGGTGGCGGAGACGCTGCTCGCGCACGGCCTCGCCACGCGGCAGAACGTGCAGGCGAAGGTGGTCGAGGCCCTGACCGCCGCCGGGCTCCCTGATCCGGCGCGGCGCGCGAAGCAGTACCCGCACGAGTTCTCCGGCGGCATGCGCCAGCGGGCGCTCATCGCGATCGGTCTGGCCTGCAAGCCGCGCCTGCTGATCGCCGACGAGCCCACCAGCGCCCTCGACGTCACCGTGCAGCAGACCATCCTCGATCAGATCGGGCAGATGACGCGCGAGCTGGGAACGGCGGTGCTGCTCATCACCCACGACCTGGGACTCGCTGCCGAGCGCGCGGAACGGGTGATCGTGATGCACCGCGGCAAGGTCGTGGAGCAGGGCGACGCCCGGCAGATCCTGGAGGATCCGCAACATCCGTACACGCAGTCGCTCGTGAAGGCGGCACCCTCGGTGGCGGCGGCCCGTCTGCGGCCGGAGGCGTTCCGGGTGCAGGAGCCGGTGGACTCGGCGACGGACGCTTCGACAGGATCAGCGACCCCCGGGGTTCCCGGCTCCCAGGGCTCGTCGAAGGGCAACATCGTCGAGATCGAGAACCTCACCAAGGTCTACCCGGTACGCGGCCGCGGGGAGGACTTCGTCGCGGTCGACGACGTGTCGCTGGTGATCCCGCGCGGGGAGACGGTCGCGATCGTGGGGGAGTCCGGTTCGGGCAAGACCACGACCGCGCGGATGCTGCTCAAGGTGATCGAGCCCACGAGCGGGCTGATCCGCTACGAGGGCAAGGACATCGCGTCGCTGAGCCGGGCGGAGACGAAGGACTTCCGCCAGCGGGTGCAGCCCATCTTCCAGGACCCGTACTCGAGCCTGAACCCGATGTTCACGATCGAGCGGCTGATCGCCGAACCGTTGGAGTTCTACAAGCGGGGGAGCACTGCGGATCGTCGCAAGCGCGTGCGGCAACTGCTCGACGACGTGGCGCTGCCGCAGTCCATGCTGCGTCGCTACCCGTCCGAGCTCTCGGGCGGTCAGCGGCAGCGCGTCGCGATCGCCCGTGCGCTCGCGCTCTCGCCCGATCTGATCGTGTGCGACGAGCCCGTGTCGGCGCTCGACGTGCTCGTGCAGGATCAGATCCTGAAGCTGCTCGGCGACCTGCAGAGCGAGTACGGCCTGAGCTACCTGTTCATCTCGCACGACCTCGCGGTGGTGCGCCTGATCAGCGACTACGTGTGCGTCATGAAGGACGGGAAGCTGGTGGAGGCCGCGACCTCGGAGGAGATCTTCACGAACCCGCGCGACCCCTACACGAGGCGTCTGCTGGCGTCGATCCCGGGCAACGAGCTGAACATCGCCTCCTGAGGCCCCGTTCGCCGACACCCATCCCGCCCGCCGAGACCCATCGCCGCAGACGTCTGCGGCGATGGGTCTCGGCGCTGACGGTGGGTGTGGACGACTCCGGCGGGGTGCCAATACCGCAGGTTCGAAGATTGGTCAAGGATTGCGCTTGCCATGTCGCAGAATCGTGCGTATAGTTGGTAGTTGCGCTCGCTTCTCCCTGCCCTCATATGGTGGTCGGCATCTGTTGAGTTCCCGGGCGCACACTCCACCTGACGACAAAGGAATCGAGAAGCCCTGCGGGGCTCACGGAGGTTATTCCCTTGGCTGCTGCTCGCAACGCATCCACATCCACCACCACCAAGAACGGACGCGGAGCTTCCCGTCTTTCGTTCGCCAAGATCTCCGACACGCTGACGGTCCCTGACCTTCTCGCCCTGCAGACCGAGTCCTTCGGTTGGCTGGTCGGCAACGACGCCTGGAAGGCGCGCGTGGCCGAGGCCAAGGCCGCCGGTCGTACCGACGTGAACGAGAACAGCGGCCTCGGCGAGATCTTCGAGGAGATCTCTCCGATCGAGGACCTCGGCGAGACGATGCAGCTGTCGTTCACGAACCCGTACCTCGAGCCGGAGAAGTACTCGATCGAGGAGTGCAAGGAGCGTGGCAAGACCTACGCCGCTCCGCTGTACGTCGAGGCCGAGTTCATGAACCACCTCACGGGTGAGATCAAGACCCAGACGGTCTTCATGGGCGACTTCCCGCTCCAGACCGACAAGGGCACGTTCATCATCAACGGCTCCGAGCGCGTCGTCGTCTCGCAGCTCGTGCGCTCGCCGGGTGTCTACTTCGACAAGACCCCCGACAAGACGAGTGACAAGGACATCGTCTCGGCGCGCGTCATCCCGAGCCGTGGTGCATGGCTCGAGTTCGAGATCGACAAGCGCGACCAGGTCGGCGTGCGTGTCGACCGCAAGCGCAAGCAGTCCGTCACGGTCTTCCTCAAGGCGCTGGGCATGACCAGCGAGGAGATCCTGGCCGAGTTCGCCGGCTACAC
Organism: Microbacterium sp. CCH5-D1; assembly: GCF_001557335.1. Taxonomy (NCBI): domain Bacteria; kingdom Bacillati; phylum Actinomycetota; class Actinomycetes; order Micrococcales; family Microbacteriaceae; genus Microbacterium; species Microbacterium sp. CCH5-D1. The sequence goes on along the minus strand of NZ_LSJW01000206.1, from coordinate 14,745 downwards.
CTCGATCGAGGAGACGCTCGCGAAGGACACGATCGTCACGAAGGAAGATGCTCTCCGCGACATCTACCGCAAGCTCCGTCCGGGCGAGCAGGTCGCAGCCGAAGCCGCGCGTGCGCTTCTCGACAACTTCTACTTCAACCCGAAGCGCTACGACCTCGCCAAGGTCGGTCGCTACAAGATCAACCACAAGCTGGGCCTCGACCAGCCGCTGACCTCGTCGGTGCTCACCGTCGAGGACATCGTGGCCACGATCAAGTACCTCGTGCGTCTGCACGCAGGCACCGAGGAGACCTTCACCGGTATCCGCGGCGGCAAGAAGGCCGAGATCCGTCTCGCGACCGACGACATCGACAACTTCGGCAACCGTCGCATCCGCGCGGTCGGCGAGCTCATCCAGAACCAGGTCCGCACGGGTCTGTCCCGCATGGAGCGCGTCGTCCGCGAGCGCATGACCACGCAGGACATCGAGGCCATCACGCCGCAGACCCTGATCAACGTGCGCCCCGTCGTCGCCGCGATCAAGGAGTTCTTCGGAACCTCGCAGCTGTCGCAGTTCATGGACCAGAACAACCCGCTCGCGGGTCTGACGAACAAGCGTCGTCTCTCCGCGCTCGGCCCCGGTGGTCTCTCGCGTGACCGCGCCGGTGTCGAGGTCCGTGACGTCCACCCGTCGCACTACGGCCGCATGTGCCCGATCGAGACTCCTGAAGGCCCGAACATCGGTCTGATCGGTGCGCTCGCGACCTTCGCGCGCATCAACTCGTTCGGCTTCATCGAGACCCCGTACCGCAAGGTCGTCGACGGTGTCGTCACCGAGCAGATCGACTACCTGACGGCTTCCGAAGAGGTCGACTTCAACATCGCGCAGGCCAACGCCCCGCTCGATGCCAAGGGTCGCTTCGTCGAGAGCCACGTCCTGGCACGCCCGAAGGGCGGCAGCGGCGAGGTCGACATGTTCCTCCCCGAGGACATCGGCTACATCGACGTCTCGCCGCGCCAGATGGTGTCCGTCGCGACCTCGCTCGTCCCCTTCCTCGAGCACGACGATGCACAGCGCGCCCTCATGGGTGCCAACATGCAGCGTCAGGCCGTGCCGCTGCTGCGCAGCGACTCGCCGCTCGTCGGAACCGGTATGGAGGGCTACACGGCCATCGACGCCGGTGACGTGATCACCGCCGAGAAGGCCGGTGTCGTCTCCGAGGTCTCCGCGGACCGCGTCGTGGTCATGCTCGACGAGGGCGGAACGCAGGAGTACCACCTGCGCAAGTTCGACCGCTCGAACCAGGGCACGTCCTACAACCAGAAGGTCGTCGTCAACGCCGGTGAGCGCGTCGAGGTCGGAGAGGTCATCGCCGATGGCCCCGCCACCGAGAACGGCGAGCTGGCCCTCGGGAAGAACCTCCTCGTCGCGTTCATGACGTGGGAGGGCTACAACTTCGAGGACGCGATCATCCTGAGCCAGGACCTGGTGAAGGACGACACCCTCTCCTCGATCCACATCGAGGAGTACGAGGTCGACGCCCGCGACACCAAGCTCGGCAAGGAGGAGATCACCCGTGACCTCCCCAACGTCAGCCCGGAGCTGCTGAAGGACCTCGACGAGCGCGGCATCATCCGCATCGGTGCCGAGGTCCGCCCCGGCGACATCCTCGTCGGCAAGGTCACGCCGAAGGGTGAGACCGAGCTGTCGGCCGAGGAGCGTCTGCTCCGCGCGATCTTCAACGAGAAGAGCCGCGAGGTCCGCGACACGTCCCTGAAGGTGCCTCACGGCGAGCAGGGCACGATCATCGCGGTCAAGGAGTTCAACGCCGAGGACGGCGACGACGAGCTCGGCTCCGGCGTCAACCGCCGCGTCGTGGTCTACATCGCCCAGAAGCGCAAGATCACCGAGGGTGACAAGCTCGCCGGCCGTCACGGCAACAAGGGTGTCATCGCGAAGATCCTCCCGATCGAGGACATGCCGTTCATGGCGGACGGCACCCCGGTCGACATCGTCCTGAACCCGCTCGGCATCCCGGGTCGAATGAACTTCGGCCAGGTGCTCGAGACCCACCTCGGGTGGATCGCGAAGCAGGGCTGGAAGGTCGAGGGCACACCGGAGTGGGCAGTGCGTCTGCCGGAGCAGGCCTTCGAGGCAGCCCCCGGCACGAAGGTCGCGACCCCGGTGTTCGACGGTGCGAGCGAGGAGGAGATCGCAGGTCTCCTCGACGCGACCATCCCGACCCGCGACGGTGTCCGTCTGATCGACTCCACCGGAAAGGCCCAGATGTTCGACGGCCGCTCCGGCGAGCCGTTCCCGGCCCCGATCTCGGTCGGCTACATGTACATCCTGAAGCTGCACCACCTGGTCGACGACAAGATCCACGCACGTTCCACGGGTCCCTACTCGATGATCACCCAGCAGCCGCTCGGTGGTAAGGCGCAGTTCGGTGGACAGCGCTTCGGTGAGATGGAGGTGTGGGCCCTCGAGGCCTACGGCGCCGCGTACGCGCTCCAGGAGCTCCTCACGATCAAGTCCGACGACATCCTCGGCCGCGTCAAGGTGTACGAGGCGATCGTCAAGGGCGAGAACATCCAGGAGCCGGGCATCCCCGAGTCCTTCAAGGTGCTCATGAAGGAGATGCAGTCGCTCTGCCTGAACGTCGAGGTCCTCTCGGCCGACGGCACGCTGGTCAACCTCCGCGACACCGACGATGAGGCGTTCCGCGCCGCAGAGGAACTCGGTATCAACATCTCCAGCCGCTTCGAGGCCGCCTCGATCGACGAGATCTAATCCTTCGGAGGGCCCGGGACCCACGTCTCGGGCCCACCGAAGCAGACTTCTCAAAAAGAATTTCCGACACAGGAGAACTAGTGCTCGAGTCCACAACTTTCGATGAGCTTCGCATCGGCCTGGCGACCGCAGACCACATCCGCGCGTGGTCCTACGGCGAGGTCAAGAAGCCCGAAACCATCAACTACCGCACCCTCAAGCCGGAGAAGGACGGTCTCTTCGGAGAGCAGATCTTCGGCCCGTCTCGCGACTGGGAGTGCGCCTGCGGCAAGTACAAGCGCGTCCGCTTCAAGGGCATCGTCTGCGAGCGCTGCGGCGTGGAGGTCACCAAGAGCTCCGTCCGTCGTGAGCGCATGGGTCACATCGAGCTCGCCGCTCCCGTCACCCACATCTGGTACTTCAAGGGCGTGCCCTCGCGCCTGGGCTACCTGCTCGACATGGCACCGAAGGACCTCGAGAAGGTCATCTACTTCGCCGCCTACATGGTCATCTCGGTCGATGAGGAAGCTCGTCACCGCGACCTGGGCACGCAGGAGAACAACATCCGTCTCGAGCTGAAGACGCTCGGCGACCGCCGCGACGCCAAGATCGCGGAGCGCCTGGCCAAGCTGGAGGAGGAGCTCGCTGCTCTCGAGGCGGAGGGTGCCAAGGCCGACGCCAAGAAGAAGGTCAAGGACGCCGCCGAGAAGGAGATGTCGCTCATCCGCAAGGGTGCCGACGAGGCGATCCTGAAGCTGGAGCGCGTGTGGGAGGACTTCCGCACGCTCGAGGTCGGCGCACTCCGTCCGGAGGACGACGTCTTCCACGAGCTGCAGGACCGCTTCGGTCAGTACTTCGAGGCCTACATGGGTGCCGAGTCGATCCAGCGTCGTCTCGCGGCCTTCGACCTCGAGGCCGAGGCGGAGAACCTGCGTCTGCAGATCTCCGAGGGCAAGGGCCAGCGCAAGATCCGTGCGATCAAGCGCCTGAAGGTCGTCAGCTCGTTCCTCGAGACCGGGATGAGCCCGGCGTCGATGGTCCTGGACGTCGTCCCGGTCATCCCGCCGGAGCTGCGCCCGATGGTCCAGCTCGACGGTGGCCGCTTCGCGACCTCCGACCTGAACGACCTGTACCGCCGCGTGATCAACCGCAACAACCGTCTTCGTCGTCTGATCGACCTCGGTGCCCCCGAGATCATCGTCAACAACGAGAAGCGCATGCTGCAGGAGGCCGTGGACGCACTGTTCGACAACGGTCGCCGTGGTCGCCCCGTCACCGGTACCGGCAACCGTGCCCTGAAGTCGCTCAGCGACATGCTGAAGGGTAAGCAGGGTCGTTTCCGTCAGAACCTGCTCGGAAAGCGTGTCGACTACTCCGGCCGTTCGGTCATCATCGTCGGCCCGCAGCTCAAGCTGCACCAGTGCGGTCTGCCCAAGCAGATGGCTCTGGAGCTCTTCAAGCCGTTCGTCATCAAGCGTCTGATCGACCTCGGCCACTCGCAGAACATCAAGGCCGCCAAGCGTGCCGTCGAGCGCACCCGTCCCGAGGTCTGGGACGTGCTCGAGGAGATCATCCGCGAGCGTCCGGTGCTGCTCAACCGTGCACCCACCCTGCACCGTCTGGGCATCCAGGCGTTCGAGCCCCAGCTCGTCGAGGGCAAGGCCATCCAGCTGCACCCGCTCGTCTGCGCGGCGTTCAACGCCGACTTCGACGGTGACCAGATGGCTGTCCACCTGCCCCTGTCGGTCGAGGCTCAGGCCGAGGCCCGCGTGCTGATGCTCGCGTCGAACAACATCCTGAAGCCGTCGGACGGCCGTCCGGTCACCCTGCCTTCGCAGGACATGATCATCGGTCTGCACCACCTGACCACGGTCAAGGAAGGCGCGACCGGCGAGGGCCGTGCATTCGGTTCGGTGGGCGAGGCGATCCTGGCCAAGGACGAGGGCTCCCTCGACCTGCAGGCGAAGATCCGCATCCGCATCCCCGGCCTGACGTTCCTCGAGGGCGAAGCTCCCGAGGGCTACGAGCGTCACGGTCTCGTCGACGCCTCGCTGGGTCAGGCGATCTTCAACGACACGCTGCCGAAGGGCTACCCGTTCGTCCGCGAGCAGGCTGACAAGAACAAGCTGTCGCAGATCGTCAACAAGCTGGCCGAGGAGTACCCCAAGGTCGAGACGGCTGCGTCGCTGGACCGCATCAAGGACGCCGGCTTCTACTGGGCAACGCGCTCCGGTGTGACCGTCGCCCTGAGCGACATCCTCACGCCGCCGAACAAGGCGGAGATCGTCGCGGGCTACGAGAAGCAGGCCGCGAAGGTCCAGTCGCAGTACGAGAAGGGTCTGACGACCGACTCTGAGCGTCGCCAGGAGCTCATCAAGATCTGGACCGAGGCCACCGACGAGGTTCAGGCCGCCATGAAGGCGAACTTCCCCGAGGACAACACCATCAACCGCATGGTGTCGTCGGGTGCTCGTGGTAACTGGCTGCAGATCCGGAACATCGCCGGTATGCGTGGTCTGGTGAACAACCCCAAGGGTGAGATCATCCCGCGTCCGATCATCTCCTCGTACCGCGAGGGTCTGTCGGTTGCGGAGTACTTCATCGCGACGCACGGTACCCGTAAGGGTCTCGCCGACACCGCTCTGCGTACCGCCGACTCGGGTTACCTGACCCGTCGTCTGGTGGACGTCTCGCAGGACGTCATCATCCGCGAAGAGGACTGCGGCACGTCGAAGGGCCTCGAGCTCCCGATCGCCGCTCCGAACTCGCAGGGTGAGCTGGTGCGCGACGCGAACGTCGAGAACTCGGTGTTCGCCCGTACGCTGGCCTCGGCCGTGGTCGACAGCAAGGGCGAGGTTCTCGCCGAAGCCGGTGAGGACGTCGGTGACGTGCTGATCGACAAGCTCGTCGCTCTGGGTGTCGAGACCATCAAGGTGCGCTCGGTCCTGACCTGCGACTCCGCCGTCGGTGTGTGTGCACAGTGCTACGGCCGTTCGCTCGCGACCGGAAAGACCGTCGACATCGGCGAGGCCGTCGGCATCATCGCGGCCCAGTCGATCGGTGAGCCCGGTACCCAGCTGACGATGCGTACCTTCCACACGGGTGGTTCGGCATCGGCGGATGACATCACGCAGGGTCTGCCCCGCGTGCAGGAGCTCTTCGAGGCGCGTACCCCCAAGGGCGCGTCGCCGATCGCCGAGGCCGACGGCCGCATCGCGATCGACGAGACCGACAAGGGCAAGAAGGTCATCCTCACGCCCGACAGCGGCGACGAGCCCGTCATCTACCCGGTGCTGAAGCGTGCCACGCTTCTCGTCGAGGACGGGCAGCACGTCACGGTCGGTCAGCCGATCCTGGTGGGCACGCTCGACCCCAAGGAGATCATGCGCGTCATGGGTGCTCGCGAGGTGCAGCGTTACCTCGTCGGCGGCGTCCAGGGCGTGTACCGCTCGCAGGGTGTGCCGATCCACGACAAGCACATCGAGGTCATCGTCCGTCAGATGCTCCGCAAGGTCACCGTCGTCGATCACGCCGACACGACCCTGCTCCCGGGTGAGATGGTCGACCTCAAGCGCTACCAGTCGATCAACCGCGAGGCTGTGGCAGAGGGCAAGCGCCCCGCGTCCGGCCGTCCGGAGCTGATGGGTATCACGAAGGCGTCGCTCGCGACCGAATCGTGGCTGTCGGCCGCCTCCTTCCAGGAGACGACCCGCGTGCTCACCGAGGCTGCGATGCAGGGCAAGCGCGACCCGCTGGTCGGTCTCAAGGAGAACGTCATCATCGGTAAGCTCATCCCCGCCGGAACCGGTCTCTCTAAGTACCGCGACGTCACGGTCGAGGCCACAGAGGAAGCCAAGAGCGAGCGCTACCCGAACCGGATCTTCGCATCCGACGGTGCGTACGCCGATGGTGACTTCGGCTACGTCGACTTCGACGCGTTCTCGACGGACGACATCACCCCCGGCACCTACAACTGATTGAGGTTGTCGAGCGACGAAGTCGCGACACAACTGAGTGCTGAGTGACGAAGAAGGCCCCAGGGTTCGCCCTGGGGCCTTCTCCGTGCCCGGGTTTCACGCCATGCCGTCGACGCGGCTCCGGGCGCGGCGGGTCAGTGGAAGATGTTCTCGATGATGCTCGAGGTGTAGCCGGTCGGTGCCAGGTTCGAGTAGCGGGTGTCGATCATGACGTCGTCACGCCAGAACAGGGTGCGGCCGTCCGTCACGGGGTACTGCTCGTTGGGCCAGGTCTTCTCGCATCGGGTGCCGCCGTCCGGCGTGAAGCAGGAGAAGCCCTCGTCGTCGGCGAGTGCATTGAGCATGTCGAGCGCGGGACCGCGGTTCATCCGCGAGATGGTGGTCGTGAGCCTCGTGGTGTCTGCGCGCGGGTCGGCCCAATTGCAGGTGAGGGCGCCGTCTGCACCCACGCCCGAGGGTCCGAAGGCGGCGTCGTTGAGCGGGATGTCTCCGAGCTCGGCGAGCACGGATTCCGACAGGATCGCGCGGCAGTCGGTCGGGAGCGTGACGGGCTTGGCGGTGGGCGTGGGGGAGGGCGTTCCGGGCCCCTCCGTGCTGGTCACGTCCGGGCTGGGCGCGTCGCTCGCTGTCGGTCGTGCCGAGGACCCTCCTCCGGCGTCGGCCTGCGGAGTGCACGCCGTGAGGGCGACGAGGAGTGAGAGGGCCACGGCGGCGCCGGCGAGGCGGGGGTTCATGGCCACACCGTACTGCCCTCCGGCGTCGGGACGCGAGAGGATCGCGGTGTTGTCAGGGCGTCCCGGCACCGCGATAGTGTCAGCGGGTGAGCAACGTGACTTCTGCTGCCGGTTCCGTGGTCGTGATCGGCGATGCCCTGATCGATGAGATCCGTGATGATGCGGGGGTGCGCGAGCTCGTCGGCGGCGCTGCGCTGAACGTGGCCGTCGGCCTTCGTCGGCTGGGGGTCGACACCACGCTGGTCGCGATGGTCGGTGACGATGAAGCGGGCGCCCACATCCGCGAGTACCTCGGGGATCACGGGGTGCGCCTGATCTCGAGCGAGGCCCCGCACGGCTCCTCTCGTGCCGTCGTACAGCGCGCGTCGAACGGCGAGCCGCAGTACGTGTTCAATGAGGCGGCGCAGAAGCGCAGCATCCGATACTCCGATGAGGCGCGTCAGGCGATCTCCGACGCCGCGCTCGTCGCCATCAGCTGCTTCCCCTTCGATGTGCCGGCAGAGGTCGATGCCCTGGTCGATGCCCTGGGCGATGCGAGGGTCGCCGTCGACCCGAACCCGCGCACCGGGATGCTCAGCGATCGCGAGGAGTTCGTCCGCGGGTTCGAGCGGCTGGCGACGTCGGCGTCCGTCGTCAAGGTCGGCGCGGATGATGCAGCGATCCTCTACGACGGCGACCTGGACGCACTGCGGGGGCGCCTGCGAGGCCTCGGAGCCGCTGCCGTACTGGCGACCGCGGGAGCGGAAGGTGCCACGATCGATGCGGACGCCGGTGTCGTCTCCGCGCCCATCGCCCAGCTTCCCGGTGCGGTGATCGACACCGTCGGGGCGGGGGACGCGACACTCGCGGCGGTCTCCGAGGGCCTGGTCTCGGCGTCGCCGTCCGACCTGGCGCAGTGGCGCGTGCTCCTGCTGCGAGCCATGGACATCGCCGCTGCGACCTGCCGCGCAGAGGGCGGCCTGCTGCGGACTCCGGAGTCTCTGGCCGACTCGGGGCGGGGCGTGAACGGCAGCTGACGTTTCGATTTCTTGCACCCGCCTCGGACAGGTATGCTTGTCTCTCGTGCCCCCGGTTGGCTGTTCAAGTCGGACGGGTGCGCTCTGGCGAGTTACCCAAGCGGCCAAAGGGATCTGACTGTAAATCAGACTGCACTGCATTCGGGGGTTCGAATCCCTCACTCGCCACCAGAATCAAGGCCCCGAGATCCGCGGATACACGCGAGATTCGGGGCCTTAGCTGTTCCTCGAACCAGCCGCGCGACCTCCACGTGACACGGCCGGTCAGGGCGAGCCCGATCCCGGGCACCCGCGACAGCGTTCCGAGCATCCACACGGGTCGGCGTGCGTATCCGACGTCACCGCTGTCGTCGCCTGGCCACGTCCGCTGCACGGCCCTCGACGGAGCGGACCGTGTGAATGGGGGACCGGACCTGCATCGCGCGTCGACGGGCTCGACGAAGTCTCCCTGTTACGCGTCGTGAAGCCGGATATCCATCGACGACGAACGGTGACTGCGGACGGGTTGCAGGTGCGGGCGAGCCCATAGATTTCGGGCAGAAGTCGACCCGAGGAGTCCCGTGCACACCGTCAGCATCCCAGCCGTCGCGCCATCGGCGCAGACGAGCATCACCCTGGCCGGGCGACCAGTCTCCCGGCTCGGCTTCGGCGCCGCCCGGCTCACCGCAGGTGACGGATGGGGGCGCGCCTCCGACGAGGGCGAGCCACGTCGGCTCCTGCGTGCGGCGATCGACGAGGGATACGACTACGTCGACTCCGCCGATGCGCTCGGTCCCGGCATCAGCGACGAGATCATCGGAGACGTCGTCCGTCCCTCTGAGAACGTGCTCGTCGCGTCTAAAGTCGGGATGCTGCGCACCGGTCCGCACGGGTGGGGTGTGCTCGGCCGACCGGACTATCTTCGTCAGCAGGTGCACGCCACGCTGCTCCGACTGCGCCGGGATCAGATCCCCCTGCTGTACCTGCACCGCATCGACCCTGCCGTCCCGCTCTCCGATCAGTGGGGAACGCTGCGCGAGCTCCGCGACGACGGGCTGATCGGTCACCTCGGTGTGTGCGAGCCGGACCTCACCCAGCTCGACGAACTGGTCGAAATCGAGGTGCCGGCGGCCGTGCAGAGCCTGTACAACATCGCGGCGCCGGCGAACGCGGTGGTCGCCGACAGAGCCGCGGAGCTGGGCGTGCCCTTCGTCGCCTACTGGGCGCTGATCGGTCGTGGGCTGGCGCGCAGCGAGTACGACCGGGTCTTCCGGGTGCTCGGCGCGGGGGGAGCACCGTTCGGATTGTCGGCAGCGCAGACCGCCCTCGCCTGGGCGCTGAGCACGCGTCCGAACGGACTCGCCCTCGTCGGGTCGCGCTCCCTCCGACACCTCGCCGAGAATCGACGTGCCCTGGAGGTGCGACTGCCGGATGATGTGACGAGTCGGCTGGCAACCGAGGTCGCCGATGCGCTCGGCGGCGTCGCCTTCGACCCGCGTCGCACGGCGGAGGACGAGAGATGAGCCTCGACATCCGACCCGGCACAGACCCGCTCGACGCGTATCTGGCCTTCGACACCGCCGCACCGCAGCGGGGGAGCATCCCCGCCGACGCCTCGATCGAGAGTGCCTTCGACGGTGCCGCGGACGGCACGCACGACCGCATCGCCGCGTCGGTGAGGGGTCTGCGCCCCGAGCTCGTCGCGCTCGCCACCGATCTCTACGAAAACCCCGAGATCGGCTTCCAGGAGGTCTACTCCTCCGGACGCATCGCCGACCTCCTCGACGCACACGGCATCGACGTCCAACGCGGGGCCTTCGGACTCGACACCGCTTTCCGGGCCACGGTGGGCGAGGGCGACGCGCACTTCGCGATCATCGCGGAGTACGACGCGCTGCCGGAGGTCGGTCATGCGTGCGGGCACAACATCATCGCCGGTCAGGCAGTCGGAGCCTTCCTGGCGGCACGGGATCATCTCGCGCCGGGCGGAGGGCGCCTGTCGATCATCGGTACCCCGGCCGAGGAAGGCGGGGCGGGCAAGGAGCTCATCATCCGCGCCGGCGGTTTCGACGACGTGGATGCCGCGGCGATGGTGCACCCGGGCGGAGGTACCAGTGTCTCCCCGGTGTATGGAGGCGGCACGAGCGGCGTGCGCCGCGTGCGGGTGACCTACCGCGGTCGCGCGGCCCACGCCGCGCTCAGTCCGTACCTCGGTCTCAACTCGCTCGACGCCGTGGTCACCGCCTACCAGGGCATGGCGCAGCTGCGTCAGCACATCCTGCCCGTCGACCGGATCCACGGCATCATCACCGACGGCGGCGCGGCGGCCAACGTCGTGCCGGAGCGCGCCGCTGCGGAGTTCCTCATCCGCTCGACCGAGGTGGCGACGCTGAACGCCTTGACGCAGCGAGTGGTCGACATCCTCGAAGCGGCGGCGCTCAGCACCGGCACCACGGCGGAGCTGGACGTCGACTTCGAGCCGCCCTACCTCCCGCTGCGCCCGAACGTCGAGTTGAACAAGCGCTGGGCCACCGCCCTCACCCGGCAGGGCAGATCCGTCCCCGTACGGCCGGCTGTCGTGCGGCAGGGCGGCCCATCGACAGACATGGGCAACGTCAGTCAGTTCATCCCGGCGATACACCCGGCGCTCGGTCTGGGCGCGGCCTCCGACGTGCTGCCCCACAACGCCGCCTTCGCGGATGCCACCGTGCGTCCTCCTGCGTTCGACGCGCTGGTCGACGGTGCGATCGGTCTCGCAGCGACAGCACTCGACTACCTCGCCGACGAGGCGCTGCAGGCGGCGGTCTCCGCCGAGTTCGTCGCGACCGGTGGACGGTACCGCTGGGGGGACGGATGACGGCGACAGCAGCGCTCGCACCGGCCACCCGGGTGCGCGGCGTCCGTTTCGGGGGGTGGCTGCCGTTCACCCTGCACCGGCTGCTCGACGCGGTGATCGTGCTCTGGGCAGCGGCGACCCTCGCTTTCGTGGCGCTCAAGCTGATTCCCGGCGATCCGCTCGACAGCCTGCTCGCCGGGGTGCTCGATGCGCCGCCGGAGCTGCGCCAACAGGTCGCCGCGTACTACGGCCTCGACCAACCCGTGTTCGTGCAGTACCTCACGTTCCTCGCGAACCTGGTGCAGGGGGATCTGGGGATCAGTTACCAACGCTCCGCCCCCGTCACACAGATCATCTTCTCCGAGCTCGGTGCGACGGTCGAGCTCACGGTGACCGCCATGGCGATCGCCGGCATCGTCGCGGTGGGACTCGCGCTCGCCACTTCCGGACGTCGCCGCTCGGCGCGTCTGGCTGCGCAGGCGATCGAGCTGGTCGCGATCTCGGTGCCGTCGTTCTGGCTCGGCATCCTGCTGATGAACCTGCTCTCGTTCACGTTCCCGATCTTCCCGGCCTTCGGCGCCAATGGTCCCGCCTCCCTCGTGCTCCCTGCCGTCACCCTCTCGGTGCCGCTCATCGGGGTGCTCGCCCAGGTGCTCCGCGAGCGCATGGAGTACACGCTGCACGAGCCCTTCGTGACGACCGTCCTCGCCCGTGGTGTCTCGGAGAGTCGGCTGCGCTCGCACCACGTGCTGCGCCATGCCGCGATTCCGGCACTCACGCTGAGCACCCTGATCTTCGGCTCGCTGCTCAGCGGCGCAGCAGTGCTCGAGACCCTGTTCGCCCGTCCGGGCCTCGGCCGCATCGCCGTCTCCGCGGTCGCCGACCGCGACATCCCGGTGGTGCTGGGCACCGTGGTCTTCGCGGCCCTGGTGTTCGTGGTCGTGAACATCGTGGTCGACCTCGTGTACCCGCTGTTCGACCCGAGATTGAAGGAGGCGCGCTCATGACCGCTTCGGCCGTCCTGCAACCGGCCCCCGCCGACGGCCTCGTGCGCCGACGGGTGCATCCGCCGGTCGGCGTGCTCCTGGCGATGGCGGTGCTCGCCGCCCTGCTCGTGATCGGCCTCGCTCCTGGGGCCTTCACCTCATATGACCCGTTGCAGGGTGATCCGCTCTCCTCACTCCAGGCGCCGAGTGCGGCGCACCCCTTCGGTACCGATCAGCTCGGTCGCGACGTGCTCTCACGCGTTCTGCACGGCGCCCAGTACTCGCTCTCTCTGGGCCTGCTCGCGACGGCGATCGGCCTCGTCGGCGGCATCGTGCTCGGGGTCGCCGCCGGATACTCCCGCGGCTTGGCCGACCGGCTGATCAGCCGGTTCCTCGACATCCTGCTCGCCTTTCCCGAGGTGCTGCTCGCGCTGATCCTGATCACCGTGCTCGGCCCGGGGATGTCGAGCGTCATCTGGGCCGTCGGTATCGGCCGTATCCCCGGTGCGGCTCGCCTCGTGCGGTCTCAAGTGCTGCAGGTGCGCCGATCCTCCTACGTCTCGTCGGCCGTGGGGCTCGGGCTGCCGTCGCTCACGGTGGTCGCGCGGCACGTGGTTCCCAACAGTCTCGGCCCCGTGCTCGTCAACTCGGTGCTCGGCGTCGGGGTGTGCATCATCTTCGGCGCGTCGCTGAGCTTCCTCGGACTCGGTGCCGTGCCGCCCACCCCGGAATGGGGGCTGATGCTGTCGGAGGCCAGACAGTACCTCTCGCTCGCTCCGTGGGTCAGCGTCTGGCCCGGAGTCTTCATCACCCTGACCGTGGTCTCGGTCACGGTGACCGGCCGTTGGTGGCAGCAGAGCGTCGTCTCGCGGAGGAGGTCGCTGTGACCGTCGTCGATTCCCACCCCCTGGTGTCGACCGTCGACGAGGAAGCCCACGAGACGGCGATCGTCTCGGTGCGCGACCTGCGTGTGCGCTTCCCCGGGGCCGTTGCCCCTGCGGTCGACGGCGTGTCGTTCGCCGTCGCTGCCGGACGCTGCGTGGCCCTGGTCGGTGAATCGGGGTCGGGCAAGAGTGTCACCGCGCGCAGTCTTCTCGGACTGTCCGGCCGCGGCGCGCAGATCACATCGACCGAGCTCCGCTACGGCGCGATCGACCTGAGGGGGCTGCGTGGTCGCGGATGGCGTGCCGTGCGGGGGAGTGGGATCGGCCTCGTGCATCAGGACGCGCTGGTCTCGCTCGATCCGCTGCGTCGGGTCGGAGCCGAGGTCGCCGAAGGTCTCGATGGCATCGGCTCCCGGCGGGCACGTGCGGCCAACGTCGAGGAGCTGCTCGGTCGCGTCGGTGTCCCCGAGCCTCGGATGCGCGCGCAGCAGCGTCCGCATGAGCTCTCGGGTGGATTGCGACAGCGTGCTCTGATCGCGTCGGCCATCGCGGGTGGGCCGCGCGTGCTCATCGCGGATGAACCGACGACGGCGCTCGATGTCACGGTGCAGGCGCAGATCATCGATCTGCTGATCGAACTCAAGACCACCGGCACCGGCATCCTCCTGGTCAGCCACGACCTCGCCGTCGTGAGCCGCATCGCCGACGAGATCCTGGTGATGAACCAGGGCGTGGTCGTCGAGCGGGGAGCTCCACGCACGATCTTCGCCGACCCGCAGCATCCGTACACGCGTCGGCTCATCGACGCGATTCCGGCCGAGCATCGTCGCGGCACGCGTCTTTCGACCGCCCCGCTGCCGGTGCTGCAGGAGCGGCGGTCATCGGAGGCCACCCTGCAGAGCGCGACCCCCGTGATCGAAGCCCGCGGCCTCCACAAGACGTACCGCGTGCCCGGTGGTGTCCTCACGGCTCTCGACGACGTCTCCTTCGCCCTCCGCCGCGGCACCACCCTGGGCGTGGTCGGGGAGTCGGGCTCCGGCAAGTCCACGGCCGCGCAGATCGTCCTCGGCACCCTCGCCCCCGATCGCGGCGAGGTGGTGTTCGACGCGAAGCCATGGTCGGGGATCCCCGAGCGGGAGCGACGAATCCGGCGTCCGCGCATCCAGTCGATCTCCCAGGATCCGCTCAGCTCGTTCGACCCGCGCTATGACGTGGCCGCGGTGCTCGGTGAAGCGATCGCCGCGGGTGCTGTTCCTCGCGAGCGGCGTCGGGAGCGCGCCGAGGAGCTGCTGACCCAGGTCGGACTGACCGGTGCCGTGCTCGCACGCCGTCCCCTCGACCTCTCCGGTGGGCAGCGCCAGCGGGTCGCGATCGCGAAGGCGCTCGCGACGAACCCCGACGTGCTGGTGTGCGACGAGCCGGTGTCAGCGCTCGACGTCTCGGTGCAGGCACAGGTTCTCGACCTGCTGCAGGCGCTGCAGGAGCAGCTCGGCGTCTCGCTCCTCTTCATCAGTCATGACCTCGGCGTCGTCCGCCATCTGGCGCACGACATCGTCGTGATGCGGCACGGACGTGTCGTCG
>NZ_LSJW01000021.1:0-6130 GCF_001557335.1 Microbacterium sp. CCH5-D1 | reverse complement strand
CGGTGGGGGTGGTCATGGGTCTCCTTGCGAGGCTTCGGGCGGGCACGGTCGCGGGGCGGTGTTCAGGGGCCCTCGGGGTCGACGACGTCGCGGTCGGCCCAGAACGGTTCGACGAGTTCGCGGAGCGTCGTGGCGCCGACGCGCTCGACCAGCGCGGCGGCGTCGAGGTTCGCCCGCAGCTGCGCGACGCTCGATGCGCCGAAGAGCGTGGTCGTGAGGGCGGGATGCGTGAGGGTGAACGCCAGGCCGAGCTGTGCGGGCGAGCCGTCGAGCGATTCCGCGAGCGCCGTGAACGCGGGCACGTCGGCGATGATCCGCGTTCGGATGTCTCCGGGGTCGCGGCCGATCTGCCGGTCGCCGTTCACCTTTCCGGCGAGCACGCCGCCTTCCAGGCAGTCCGAAGCCTGCAGGGTGAGGCCCTGCTCCCACAGGCGGGCGAACGGGGCGCCGTCGGGGATCGAGCGTCGGGACACGCTGTACTTCAGCTGTGCGATCTGCGGGCCGGCGACCCCCTCTCGTGCGGCGAGGTCGATCAGGGTCTGGATGCTCGAGGCCGACCAGTTGTTCACGCCCCACGCGCGGATGAGTCCGGCTTCGGTGAGTCGGGCGAGATCGATCACGAGGGCGCGCAGGTCGAGGTCGTCCCGCCGCAGGTCGCCCAGGATCACGAGGTCGGCGTGCTCGACGCCCACCCGCATCAGGGCGTTCTCGAGCTGCGGGCGGAAGCCGTCGGCGTCGAAGGCCTCGAGCCACAGCTTCGATGACAGCAGCCAGTCCTCACGGGCGAGACCGGCGGCGCGGACCATGGCGGAGAAGATGACATCCGTGAACACGGGCGGGGCGCCGGGCGCGGAGTACACGCCGACGTCGAAGAGGTTGACACCGCGCTCCACGGCCTCCCGCAGCATGGCCACCGCGTCGGCGAAGTCCATGCGGTCGTAGGTGTGCCAGGAGCCGAGGGAGAACAGCGAGGCGTCGATGCCGCTGCGACCGATCTCGCGGCGGGGGACGGTGCGGAGGGGCGTGGTCATCGGAGGCTCACATTCTCGGGTCGATGACGGCCTTGACCTCATCGAGGTGGTGCATGCGGGTGATCTTCTCCGAGGCGTCGGCGAGACCGACGGGGGCGCTGAACAGGGCGTCCCACGGGTAGCGATCGGCGAAGGCGGCGAAGAAGTCGATAGCCCTGGCGTAGTCCGAGATGTCGCCGTTCAGCGAGCCGACCACCGTGAGCTCCTTGCCCATGATCGTGCTGAGGGCGAAGCCGTCGCCCGCTGGTCCCGTGGAGCCGACGATCGCGATCGTGCCGCGCTGCGCGGCCATGCCGACAGCGTCGGGGCCGACGCTCGGTGCCCCGGCGAAGTCGAAGACGTGGTCGGCGCCGAGGCCGCCGGTGAGCTCGAGAACCTGATCCACGACGGGTCCGTCGCGGAAGTCGACGACGGCATCCGCACCGAAGCGCGCGGCGAGCTCGAGGCGGACGGCGGGAGCGCCGACCGTGATGACGCGACCCGCACCGGCGATCTTCGCGACGGCGGTGGCGAAGATGCCGAGGGCTCCGGACCCCTGGACCACGACGGTCGAGCCTGGACGGATGCGGCCCGCGCGCTCGAAGGCGCGCAGCACGGTCTTCGCCGCGCATCCCGCCATCGACGCCCACGTGTCCTTGACCGTCGGCGGCAGCAGCAGCTTGGCTGCACCGGGGGTGACGTAGGCGTACTCGGAGAGCCCCGCGGTGGCGAACGGGTGCACATCGGCGCGCTGCAGGAATCCGTAGCCGCGGCGCGCGCAGGCGACGGGTTCGCGCAGCACGACGCAGCCGTGGCACTCCCCGCAGGTCGACTCCGACCAGCCGATGCGGTCGCCGGCGGAGAGCGGTCGACCCAGCGCATCGCGGGTATCCGTGCCGACGGCGACGATCTCGCCGACCATCTCGTGCCCGAGGACCATGGGCAGCATGCCGGGGAAGGTCATCCTCCCCTCCCAGATCTCGATGTCGGTGCCGCAGAGCGTGGTGCAGGCGATGCGCACGAGCGCGGCGCCCGGTTCGACCTCGCTCGGGAGGGGGAGCTC
Organism: Microbacterium sp. CCH5-D1; assembly: GCF_001557335.1. Lineage (NCBI taxonomy): Bacteria > Bacillati > Actinomycetota > Actinomycetes > Micrococcales > Microbacteriaceae > Microbacterium > Microbacterium sp. CCH5-D1. Next base: position 4,057 of record NZ_LSJW01000021.1, on the reverse strand, counting down.
CTGCAGTGTGAGGGGTTCGCCGTGGGCGGTGAGCACGGCGGCGCGGGTGAGGGTGGGTATCGACATGGGGGTCCTCTCAGACCAGGAGCTGGCCGCCGTCGACGGCGACCGAGACTCCGGTGATGTGGTTGGCGGCGTCGCTCGCGAGGAACAGCACGAGCGGCGTGATCTGGTCGACCTCGGCGATGCTCCCGAGGGGGATGCGGGACTCCCAGGCGGCTCGCGCGTCGGGGTCGGAGGCGAAGCCGGCCGTCAGCGGGGTGAGGACCGGACCCGGTGCGACGGCGTTCACGCGCACTCCCGAGGCGGAGAGCTCGAGGGCGGCGGTGCGGGTGAAGGCGTCGACCGCGGCCTTCGTCGCCTCGTAGTGTCCGAGGCCCGCGGTGGGCTGGCGGGCGCCGATCGAGGAGATGTTGACGATCGAACCGTGCCCCGCCTCGGCCAGCAGTGCGCCGAAGACGTGGAGCATGAGGAACGTGCCGCGCACGTTGACGCGGAGGACGGCATCCACCACATCCACCGGTACCTCCTGCAGCGTGCCGCCACCAGCGACGATGCCGGCGTTGTTGACCAGCACGTCGATGCCGCCGGACTCCCTGACCCGCTCGGCCGCCGCTCGCACCGACGCTTCGTCGCCGATGTCGAGGGGGAGCGGGGTGGCGCCGATCTCGGCGGCGACGGCAGCGGCTGCGTCGGCGTCCACGTCGCCGATGAACACCTCGTCGCCGGCCGTGCGGAAGGCGGTGGCGATGCCGCGGCCGAGCCCGGACGCCCCTCCGGTGACCAGGATGCGGCGGGGGGAAACGGTCATGTTCGTCCTCACTGACGGGTGTTCTGACGGGATGAGTCCGTTATATTCTACAAACATAGAAAAACACAACCCCGTGCCACGAGACGGCGAAGGAGCCCTCATGCCCGATCCGACATATCCCCGCACACCCCTGTTCTCGGGCGGGGCGCCGGTGCCGCCGCTCGCCCTGGGGTCGTGGAACACCTGGGATCGCATGGAGCGGGACGAGGCGGTCGCCCTCATCCGGCGCGCGGTGGAGCTCGATGCGGGGTTCTTCGACGTCGCGTACTACAACATGGGTCCGCACGCCGAGAACTCCCGCACCGACATCCTGTTCGGCGAGGCGCTGCGGGCGAGCGGCGTCGACCGTGCGGACATCGTGCTGTGCGGGAAGCTCTGGCTGTGGGACTGGCCGAACCAGGGGTTCCGTGCGCAGCTCGTGGAGTCGCTGCAGCGGGCCGGCCTCGACCGGTTCGACACCCTCGTGGTGGGCGACTACCTCGATTCCCCCGACCTGCCGCGGCTCGTGGCCGACGTGAACGCGCTGATCGACGAAGGGCTCGTCGGTTCCTGGGGCATCAACAACTGGCGCATCGAACACACGCGGCAGGCTCTCGCGGAATCCGAAGCTCAGGGGGTGGCCGGACCGGTGTTCGCACAGTTGAAGTACGGCATCGCTCGTCGGTCGATGGCGGAAGGCGACGCCTACGGGCCGCTGTTCGCCGACGGCACGCTCACCCTCCAGGCGTCGGACGTGTTCGAGGGAGGCATCCTCGCCACCGGACGGATGCCGGAACGGAAGATCGGTGCCGACGTCGGCGGGATCCGTGAGCGGATCGCGGCCGTCTACCCCGAGGTCGCGCGGGTCGCCGAGGGGTTCGGCGTGACGCCGGCAGCACTCGGCATCGCTTTCTGCCTGTCCAACCCCGCGACGGCGAACGTGCTGTTCGGCGCCTCACGCGTCGCACAGCTCGAGCTCAACCATGCCGCCCTCGCGCTGGCGCGCGACCACGGCGACGAGGTGCGCACCGCCCTCGCCGACTGCTGGGTCGACCGCGGAGTGCGGGCGGATGGAGCGTGGTGAGTGGTGAGTGGAGGGGGAGTGCGGGTCGTGCTTACGACTCGCGCTCGCGGGCGAGTGATACGGCGCGGTCGAAGGTCGACACGATGACCTGTCGCCGGTCGATGCGATAGTCGTCGTCGGGTTCGAGCTCGTCGATGTACTCGTCCCACACGCGGACGTATCGATCCCGCCACCCTTCGAGCGTGCTGCGGGAGGGGAAGGTCGCCCCCACGCGACCCGCGGACGCGATGTCGGTGAGGATCTCGAGCCACGCCGGGGCCATGGATCCTCCCCACTCGTCCGGCTGCAGCTCGGTGTCGTCGTCCTCGTCCGCGAACACCTCGGCGATCTTCGCGATCAGGTCGTCGGTGATCGCGCTCAGTCCGTCCGCGACGGTGTCGTCGTCGAAGTTCCCCGGTCCCCAGGTGCCCACGTCGTCCTCTTCTCTGTCGTACGGTGCGCTGTCGTCCGGTTGTCTGTCGTCCGGTGCGGTTGCTCCAGTGAACCATGCGAGCATGATGCGCATGGCGGGAAATGGAGAGAGCGAGTCCGTCGAGGTGCAGCTGACGGCTGGCGAAGCGCTGGTGCTCTTCGAATGGCTGGCCGCTGCCAACGAAAGTGATGCGCTCGTGGTGGATGAGGCGCAGCGGCGCGTGCTCTGGGATCTGGAGTCGCAGCTCGAGACGAAGCTCGTCGAGCCGTTCCTCCCCGGGTATCGTGCGCTGGTCGATGAGGCGCGGAATGCCGGAATGAGATCGAACATAACTTCGAATGTCGAGCGCTGATTCGATAGAATCGAGGCATGTCGAAGTTGGCCGTGTTGCACGAGGCGATGTCCCGCCTCGATGCGGCGTGGGCCGACGCCAAGAGCTCGGAAGACCTCTCGCGTGAGCAGCTGATCGCGGTGAGCACGTCGATCGGCGTGCTGCAACGCCGGCTGGACGCGGTGCACATCGAGGTCGCCGCATGCATCTCGCGGGAGTCGCGTCCGGAGCTGGGGGCGGAGAGCCTTGCGAAGCAGCAGGGCTTCCGGAATCCGGCGACCTTGATCGCGGCGACTGTCGGGGTGTCGCGCGGTGAGGCGCATCGGCTGGTGAAGGTCGGAGAGGCGGTCGCACCACGCGCCGATCTCCTCGGTGTACCGCTGCCGGCGAGGTATCCGCTGATTCGGGAGGCACTCGACGCGGGCGCACTCAGCGCTCAGGCGGCAGCGGTGATCATCGCGCTGCTCGACCGATGCCGCGTGGTGGTCGGTGTCGAGCGTGTCGCCGAAGCGGAGCGTGTGCTGGTCGAGAAGGCGGCGGGGCTCGCGATCGACGACGTACGGAAGCTGGTCGTGCGGGCGGAAGCCTGGTTGGACCCGGATGGGGTGGAGTCGCGTCTCGAGGAGCAGCGTTCCCGACGATCCCTGACCATCCACGAGCGCGGCGGGATGGTGCATCTGAACGCCGTCCTCGATGCGGAGACTGCCGCGCCCGTCGTGACCGCCATCCGCGGCTACGTGAGCGCCGCATTCGCCGCCCGGAAGGATGCGACGGCCCCGGACGCGCCCGATGCCGATCGTCGCACCGTGCCGATGATCCAGGCCGATGCGCTCGCGGTGTTCGCCGGGCATGTGCTCGACTGCGAGGCTCGCGTGCCGTTGGCGGGCGCGACCGTCATCGTGCGGGTGGATCTCGACGCGCTGGAAGCGGGTGCGGGATCGGCCGAGATCGACGGAATCGAGCAGCCCGTCAGCATCGGAGCTGCGCGGCGGATGGCTGCGGGCGGGGGAGTGATCCCGTGCGTGCTCGGTACCGTGAGCGAGGTGCTCGACTGGGGGCGGGAGAAGCGCCTCTTCACGCGGTCGCAACGACTGGCCCTCGTGGAGAGGGACGGCGGCTGCGCCATGTGCGGACTCCCCCCGGAGATGACGAAGGCGCACCATATCCGCTGGTGGAGACGCGACCAGGGGCCGACCGACCTCTCGAACGGCGTGCTGCTGTGCGAGACCTGTCATCACCGCATCCACGACAACGGGTGGGGCATCCGCATCGGTGGCGGTGGCGGTGGCGGTGGCGGTGGTCGCGAAAAGGTGTGGTTCCTGCCGCCCGCCTCGGTTGATCCGGCGCGCACTCCGCGGCTGGGTGGGCGAGCACGCTTCGATGTCGCTGCCTGAGGGTGGTGCTGCCTGAGGGTGGTGCTGCCTGAGGGTGGTGCTGCCT
>NZ_LSJW01000205.1:0-3179 GCF_001557335.1 Microbacterium sp. CCH5-D1 | reverse complement strand
GCCTATCCGCGAACCAGCCGGCGGTCCCGGGCTACACCCTCAACTGCGAAGAGCCCCCAAACCGACACGATCGGAGGGATCACACTGAGGGCATCCGTTTGTGAGGCGACGGTTCGGGATCGTCGAGTATGCGAGGTGTCCAGACCTGCGGCAGCGCCAGTAGTGCTTTTTGCCACCGGGGAGACGATTGGATGGATTGAACTCCCGATTCCGACCGCAATCCCAGTCTTTCAGAAGGTCAGGGAACCGAGTGCGTGCGTCGTTGAAACCCGACCAGACACGCCGGTTCGAGCAGTAATAGCACCCTTGCCCGTCCCGACGGCGCACAAGAGCTTGCTCGTAGGGGTGCCCTGCCGGGCAACGCCACCAGTACTTCTTTGGGCTACCTGCGACGACAGCGCCAGGGACTACCCCTGCGTTATAGGTGGGGTGCCATTCCGCTGCTAGCTGAGGATGGGTGTCAACAAGTGAGTTGACACCCATCCGAGCTTCGAGGTTGGCGCACACGCGGCAACCTCGAGTCTTGCGTCTGAATACGGGTGCGGGCCACGCGTGGCCACTCTCGCAAAGCCACCAGACTTCCTTGCCTGATCCCGACGTAACGCTGCTAGGGGTTAGGCCGCCGTTGCGATAAGGGTGCCATTGTGCCGCGATCTCGGGGTATCGGTCCTGCAGAGTGTTAACGCCTGGTACCGCACGCATTCCGCGGCATACACCGCAACCTATCCCCGAGGCGGCGAGGACTATGGAAAGGTCGTAGGGGTGCCCGGCGTCGCACAGCCACCACACGACTTGCGGGCTGCCCGACAGCACATGTGCGGCTGATAGCCCCCCGTTCATAGTGGGATGCCAGCGTTGCGCGACTTGTGGATGAGTCACATCCAAACTGGTCACCCCAACCTCAACTGCTTGTCGCGTGCAGTAGCGACATGAACGTCCGTCCTTCCGACGCATGTTGACGGGCGATGCCTCAAAGGCATGACCGTTCCGACACAGCCACCACCTCGAAGTGGAGCTCCCGGCCTTCACATCCCCGGGCGTGACGACGCCGTTGCGGGTGGGGTGCCACCGTTCGGCAACACGCGGGTGCGTATCTGCGAGGGAATTGTAGCCCCTCAGCACGCGGCGCCCGGAACATACTCCGCAGCCACTGAATCGGGAGAGGAAGGTGTTCCGTCGGTTAGCCGCAGGGACTGCGACTCGGTGCCCCTCTCGACACGCGAAACCGATTCGCTCACTGGACGTGATCGAGACCATCCAGCGGATGCCCGGCGCTGCGCGTTCATTAACGTAAAGGTGATTCACATGGTCCCACTGATTCGCCTTGCACGTCATCATGCTCGATTCGTACGCGTTGAACTCGCTGAGTTCAACGTCGGGGTTCACTAGTTTGAAGCTGTGCGCGCTCGGCCAATGATCGGCGTTGAAGGGCTCAGCTGTCGGCTTCCCTGCGTAGATGTCCCGGCGACCGATCTCTGCACGCCGCAATAGTGCCCATATCCCATCCACGATCGGCGCTGATTGCGGTGCTGCACACTCGCTCGCGGTGATGAGCCGTTGAAGGTGCGCATAACGCTGGGAGTGTGGGCGGCTCGGATCCGTAAGAGTGTCGAGCGAGTTCGTCACCGCGGACCACACGCGTGTCAACGCGACGAAACGCTTAGGCGCGTTGCGGCTACTCCCCGCGAGCCGCTCCCAGGCTTCGAACATATCCAGAAGCTCGATCATGACGGGAACATCGAGCCGCTTCTGCGCGAACAGCCGTTGCAGTCTTCGATCCGCCAAAACGACTACCTGGGGCACGACGACCTGCTCCTCAGGTTTCGTCCCGGGGCCGACCCATAGCCGGTGACGTCGGCACACGAAGGGGCCGAGGTGCGGCACCTGAGGGATGGTTCTCCCCTGTGCACACCGTCTGCACGCCCAACGGTCTGACACCGACTGCGAGCAGGTCGAGCATGCAGAGAGGTGGCGATTGACAACACCGAATGACTCAGAGCGCGTCGCAGCGGGGTTTCCGGTGAGAGCCTCGAGAAGTCCGACCCCTGGATGTGCTCGCTTGAGTTCTCGGCGCAGAGTCCGCACGAGCGTTGCATGGATCGCCGCCGGGTAGTGATTTCTCGCAAGAATAGAGATCACGAAGCTGTCATCAGTCTCAAAGGCAATTCTTCGGGGGATGAAAGGCAATGGCAGCCCAAACGGAGTGTGCAGCCCAGCGGTCATTTTGCTCAACCTCTACTATCGGGTTTGCGAGATTTCGCCGCAGCCACTGCTTGACGCTCCGACCGAAGATCGACTCGCACTTTCTCCAGATCGGCTTTCGTGATGCGTTCGAGGCGACCGCTGGGCGTGCCGCCAATGAGCGCCGCCCGACGCTCGGTGATGATACTCATGGCGGCGTCCACGAGAAGCTGACGAAGTGCTCCGATGTATCCCGCGGTGCGGGCAAGGAGGTACTCGCCGAGAGGAGCGAGAGTGCCCGCGGGATGGTCACGGAGAAGAAGTTGGGTCTCGAAGGCGCGGATGAGCCCCAACCACTGCGCGGCGCCATCCTTGTCTGACAGAACCAAGGGAGCGAGCGAATGTGCGACGCTTCTGCCGGATAGTTGATTCCCGTGCGGTCCGCTCAACAGTTCACCGGAGTCGATCCCGATGCCGCTGTAAACGAAAGTCGCGCGGACTTGATTACTGAGAACCTTCAGGGTGTTCGCTGCGTCGACTGTTGATCGGCGGTTGTCGGACAGGTTGTGCAGTTCGTCGACGACGATCATCTGGACCCCTTGTTCGTTTGCGTGTGCCACCACGAGGTCAGTCATCTCTGGCGTTGTCATGGCGCGTGGCACAGCGAGTCGCAAGGCCCGGAGCAGAGTCATCATCACTGACTTCGGTGTTGCCCCGGCCGGAGCGTCAATAAACAACACCGGCAGCCGAACATCTGGACGATCTCGGCGAGATTCCGTGATACAGGTCTGTGCGGCAGCGACGAGCGCCGTCGTTTTTCCTGTTCCTGCTTCCCCCGACAGCAACACCATCCCTCGGCCGAAATTCGCGAAGGCGTTGCGCTGCCGCGCGAGAGCAATACTGTGTTGAATCTGCCGCAGAGCCGGCGTGGCGACGATAAAGTGGCTCATCGCGAATGAGAGTGTAGGAGCGGTCTGAATCCGCCGGCTTCGAGGAGC
>NZ_LSJW01000204.1:0-1131 GCF_001557335.1 Microbacterium sp. CCH5-D1 | reverse complement strand
GGCGGGACTGGTCGGCCTTCTCGGACTGCTGCTCTTCCCGACCGTCGCTCTGCCGCTCTGGGTGGCGATCTTCGGCCTCACGGCCATCATGTTCCCGCTCAGTCTCGTGCTGCTGAGCATCCGCGCCCGCACTCCGGAGAGCGCAGTGGCGCTGAGCGGTTTCGTGCAGAGCATCGGCTACGGGATCGCGGCGACCTTCCCGCTGCTCGTCGGGCTCCTCCACGAGACCACCGCAGGCTGGCAGGTTCCGCTGCTGGTCGTCGCGGGAGTGCTCGTGGCCTCCATCCCCGCGGGCATCGTCGCAGGTCGTCGGCGCACGGTCGAGGACGAGTGGGAGCGCCGGCTCGGGCGCTGGTGATGCGCTCGATCAGCGCGCCGACCGCGGCGGGGCCGTCGACGAGCGCACGATGAGCTGAGGATCGGTGGAGGGCATCTCGCCCACCGCCTCATGGCCCTCGATCTGCGCGATCACCCGGAGCGCCGCCGCGCGACCCATGGCCTCGAAGGGCTGGCGGACGGTCGTGAGTGCCGGGGAGGCGTAGGCGGCGAGGGCGATGTCGTCGACACTCACCACCGAGACGTCGTCGGGAACGCTGCGTCCGGCCTCGTGCAGCGCGCGGATCAGGCCGAACGCCATCTCGTCGCTGCTGACGAACACGGCCGTGGCCTCGGGGATGGCGGCGATCGTGCGACCGGCGCGGTAGCCCGACTCGGGTGTCCAGTCGGCGGGGATCAGTGGCGGGGGCACGATCCCGCGGTCGCGGAGCGTCTGCTCCCACGCCTCGCTGCGCTGCTGCGTCTCAGTCCAGTAGTCGTCGCCCGACACGTGCCACACGGTCTTGTGGCCGAGGTCGAGGAGATGCTCGACCGCGAGGCGGGCGATCGCGCGCTGATCGACGGCGAGCGGAGCATCCTCTTCGAGAGAGGTGCGCTCGCTCCGGGTCGCGGGCGTGCGCTCGGTGCGCGCCCTCATGGCCGGGCTCTCGAGTTCGAGCGGCACTCCGAGGATGATGCCCTCGGCCCCCTGGCGCTCGAGTCGGTCGAAGGCTTCGAGGAAGGCCTCGGCCGACGCGTGATCGGCGACGGCTGCGGTCGAGACCGTGTATCCGTTCGCCGCCGCCGCCTGTTGGA
>NZ_LSJW01000203.1:0-8505 GCF_001557335.1 Microbacterium sp. CCH5-D1 | reverse complement strand
CCTCTTGCGTCCCCGCCTCTTGCGTCCCCGCCTCTTGCGTCCCCGCCTCGTGTGTCCCCGCCTCGTGCGAAAACCCAGACCATGCCGCGGCGCCTCGGCGCGTCCAGGCCGGACACGCCTCGAGGGCATCGGATGGTCTGGGTTTTGGCATACCGACCACGGCTGAGGGACATGCCCAGGGGTGGGTTCTAGGCTTGAGGTGTGAGCGAGTACATCGTCCGTCCGGCGCGCAGCGCCGACATCGTCGGCATCCGTGACCTGCTGCAGCCGCTCGTCGAACAGCGCATCCTGCTCGGCAAAGACCTGGCGGTGCTGTATGGCGCGGTGCAGGAGTTCGTCGTCGCAGAGGCCGATGGCGTGCTGATCGGATGCGGTGCGCTGCACGTGTTCTGGGAAGACCTCGGCGAGGTGCGCACTCTGCTCGTGCGCGACGACTGGCTGCACCACGGTGTCGGGCGCGCGATCGTCGACCGCCTGGAGGAGAACGCCAAGACGCTCGGCCTGACCCGCCTGTTCTGCCTCACGTTCGAGGTCGACTTCTTCGGGCGGCGCGGTTACACCCCGATCGGCGAGCAGGTGGTCGACTCGGACGTGTACTCGCAGCTGTTGCGCAGCGGTGACGCGGGTGTGGAGGAGTTCCTCGACCTCGCCCACGTCAAGCCGAACACGCTCGGCAACACGCGCATGCTCAAGGTGCTCTGACCACGCACGTTCGTCCGCGTGTGCCGTGGGGCCTCCCAGGCTGAGCGCGGCGGATCGCTTAGCCTGGAGTCATGCCCCGTCGCTCTGCCGCCGTCTACCGTCGTCGGCGACTGGTCGTCATCCTCGGTCTCATCCTCGCCGTCGCCGCGATCGGCATCGGCGCCTGGTTGCTGATCGCCCGCCCGTGGGCCTCGGCCGACACGTCATCGACGCCGACGTCCACCCCCTCCACGTCGCCGTCACCGTCCGCGGGCGCGACGACCGAGGGGCAGTCGCCCTCTCCCGATCCCTCCTCCGAGCAGACGCCGGCGATCGTCGCCTGCGAGGCGGCGGACATCGAGGTCGCCGCCGTGACCGACGCCGAGAGCTATGCGCCCGGCGTTCTGCCGAAGCTCTCGATCTCGCTGACCAACAAGGGCACGAAGGACTGCACGCTCGACGTCGGTTCCGCCACCCAGGCGTTCACGATCTCCAGCGGCTCGGACGAATGGTGGCGTTCGACCGACTGCCAGGAGAACCCGAGCAGCATGATCGCCACGCTCACGGCGGGTACCACGGTCACGAGCAAGGACCCCGTCACCTGGGATCGCACCCGGTCGAGTGTCGAGACCTGTGCCCAGGAGAATCGACAGCGAGCGCCTGGGGGCGGAGCCTCGTACCACGTCGAGGTATCCATCGGCGGTTTCACGAGCCCCTCGAGCGCGCAGATCCTGCTCTACTGAACGACGTCGCACCGACGACCGATCGCTGCGCAGCTCCGTCCCGCTGAGTTCGAAGCGATCTCAGACGGCGCCTTCGAAATCCGTCGTCGCTCGACGGGTATCGCACGAAATGGAGCGATGTCGCCTGCCTTCGCCGCACGATGCTGACATCCCCCACTCTTTGGGATACCATAGAAGCGACTCTCCGCATCTGCGGCAACAAGCCATCCCCAGTGGCGTCGAACTACAGCGTCCCCAGCGCTTCGACATCGCCGCACGAGAGTCCGAGGGCCCTCTCGAGTACCCCAGTCCCCAATGTGGGACTCGAGAGGGCCCCAATCGTCTCCGCTGTCGGATCGGCACTCTGAGCCCGGCGCTCTGCATAAGCTGGATGCATGGCAGCGAAGAAGGCGAAGTCCGGAAAGAACAAGCCGGCACCCGAGGATTTCCGTTCGGACGCTCTGGCGCAGGCTCTGGAGAAGCAGGATGTCGCTGCGGTCGCGCTCGCCCTCCGGCACGGCACCACGATCGTCCCGCTCATCAAGCCCGGCGCGCGGGACAACCCTCTCGACAGCGGCGAGGTGTGGACGTATCGCGACCCGAACACCGGTGACCTCGCCCTGCTGCTCTTCAGCGACGCGAAGAACAAGCCTGCCAACCTGCCTCCAGGAGTGGGCATCTACAGCGCGGACTGGCTGCGGAAGTTCCTCGCGGCGCACCCGATCACGACGGTGTTCCTCGATATCGCCGGACCGCACCCGATGCAGGCCGATCCCGCTGAGCTGCTCAAGGCGCTCGACGCCTGACACGCGACGCCTGACACACGGCGTCAGCCCCTCCATGCCTGACCTTCGACGTCAAAACCGCGACGCGGAAGCGCGGGCGGTCAGAACGGGGGGATGTCGCGGTCGGATCGGCGTGAGGTGTTGCGCGCGCGTACATCGCTCAGCGCGGCTCGGAGCGTCTTCGAACGATCGTCGACCACCTGCTCATAGCCGAGGCGCGCGGCCTCGGAGCGTCGCTGGGCCGCCTGCGTGACCGGCCTGATCTCCCCGGCGAGGCTCAGCTCGCCCACCGCCGCGACCGTGCGCGGAACCGAGATCTGCTGGATGGAACCCGCCACGGCGATGGCGATCGCGAGGTCGGCCGCGGGTTCGGTGAAGCGCACACCGCCGACCGTGGACACGTAGACGTCGAGGCTGCCGGTCGCGATGCCGGCTCTCTTCTCGAGGATGGCCAGCACCATGGCGACCCGCGAGGAGTCGACGCCGTGCACGATGCGGCGCGGGTTCGGGGCGTTGCTCGGCACCGTGAGCGCCTGCACCTCGACGGGAAGGGCGCGTCGACCCTCGAGCGAGATCGCCACGCACGTGCCTGGCTCGGTCGCCCCCTGCGAGAGGAAGAGCCCTGAGGGGTCTGGCACCTCGGCGATGCCGTCGCCGGTCATCTCGAAGCAGCCCACCTCGTCGGTCGGACCGAAGCGGTTCTTGAGCGCGCGGACGAAGCGCAGCGAGGTCTGCCGGTCGCCCTCGAAGTGACACACCACGTCGACGAGGTGCTCGAGCACACGGGGCCCGGCGACCTGACCGTCCTTTGTCACGTGGCCGACGATGATGATCGGCAGGTCGCGATCCTTGGCGATGCGGATCAGTGTGGCAGCCACCTCTCGCACCTGGCTGGGCTGCCCGGCGGCGCCGTCGATCAGGGACGACGAGACGGTCTGCACCGAGTCGACGATCACGAGCTGCGGCTTGACCTCGTCGATGTGGCCGAGGATGGTCGCCAGATCGGTCTCGCTCGCGAGATACAGCTCGTCGTGCAGCGCGCCAGTGCGCTCGGCGCGCAGGCGCACCTGACCGGGGGATTCCTCGGCGCTCGCGTAGAGCACACGGCGTCCGCCGCGAGCCGCCTGCGCTGCCACCTCGAGCAGAAGCGTGGACTTGCCGACGCCGGGTTCACCGCTGAGCAGGATCGCCGCCCCCGGCACGATGCCGCCGCCGAGGACACGGTCGAACTCGCCGACGCCGCTCGAACGACGCGGTGCATCCTGCGTCGTGATCTGCGTGATGGGCCGGGCGGCACGGTCGGCCGTCGGCGCGACCGGCCCCACCCGACGGAGGATGCCGGTCTGCGCTGCCTGCTCCTGCACCGTTCCCCACTGCTGGCACTCGCCGCAGCGTCCGACCCACTTGGCGGTGGTCCACCCGCATTCCGTGCACACGTACGCAGGAGGAGCGGGTTTCCGGGTGGCCATGCCCCCAGGCTATCGCCGGCATCAGACATCCCTATCGGCCAGGTGTTTATTCACGGCCCATCCTCTCGGCAAACTCGCAGTGTCGCGGGATACTGGGTTCATGGCCAACGGCGGGCCCGTCTGCGGGCCGATCTCGAGCTACTCCCGGGTGCAGATCCTGCACTTGCTCTTCGAAGCGGGAAGTTCGCAGACCCGGGGCGAGCTCTCCATCACCCAGCTGTGCGAAGCCACAGGGCTGCACCCCAACACGATCCGCGAGCACCTGCAGCGCCTGATCGAGGGCGGCTACGTGATCCCGACGATCGAGCACCGCACGACACGGGGCCGACCGCGCACGCTGTACAGCGCGGCGACCGGAGCGCCAGGGGCCTCCAGTCCCGTGGCCCGAGACAAGGCGAAGGCGGCCGCCCGCCGTGGCGACCTGATGCGGAGCATGCTCCCCGACGCGGCGTCCGGACTCGGTCGCGAAGCCACCTATCAGCTCGATGCGCTCGTCGAGCACCTGGAGGAGAGCGGCTTCGAGCCCGTGCTCGACGACCGCAGTCTCACGGTCGACCTCAGCCCGTGCCCGCACGCCGCCGGACGGTCGGAGGACCGCCCGATGCTGTGCCGCGTGCACCTGGAACTCATGCAAGGCGTCCTGAACGAGGCAGGCGGACCGCTCGAAGCCGAGTGCGTGCGCGACGCTGTCCTCCCGTCGGACTGCACCGTGCAGCTGCGCGACACCACCGCGCCGCTGGTCGAGGGAACGCTGCGTCACAGCACGAAGCAGCGGCACCACAGAACAGGAGTCGTGCATGGAATGGCTTGATCCGCTCGCTCTGGCCCGATGGCAGTTCGGCCTGACGACCGTCTACCACTACCTCTTCGTGCCGCTCACGATCGGCATGGCGCTGGTCGCGGCGATCTTCCAGACCGCGTGGGTGCGCACCGGCAAGGTGCAGTACCTGCACCTGACCCGCTTCTTCGGGAAGATCTTCCTGATCAACTTCGCCATGGGCGTCGTCACCGGCATCGTGCAGGAGTTCCAGTTCGGCATGAACTGGTCCGACTACTCCCGCTTCGTCGGTGACGTGTTCGGCGCCCCGCTCGCCTTCGAGGGCCTGCTGGCCTTCTTCTTCGAGGCGACCTTCATCGGCCTCTGGATCTTCGGCTGGGACAAGCTCCCGCAGAAGCTGCACCTCGCCACGATCTGGTGCGTCTCGATCGGCAGCATCCTGTCGGCGTACTTCATCATCGCCGCCAACGCCTTCATGCAGAACCCCGTCGGGTACACGTTCAACGAGGCGACCAACCGCGCCGAGCTGACCGACTTCTGGGCGCTGCTGACCAACCCCGTCGCGCTCGCCGCGTTCCCGCACACGATCTTCGGTGCGTTCATGTTCGCCGCCGGTGTCGTGATCTCGGTCTCGGCCTGGCACCTCTCGCGCGGCCAGCACTTCGACACCATGCGCATCTCGCTCAAGTTCGGGCTCTGGGCCATGATCGTCTCGACCGCGGGCGTCGTGCTCACGGGCGACCAGCTGGGCCTCGCGATGTACGCTGCGCAGCCCATGAAGATGGCGGCGGCCGAGGCCACGTTCAACACGGTCTGCGGTCCCGATGCCTCGTTCAGCATCTTCACGCTCGGCACCCCGGACGGCAGCTCCGAACTGTTCTCCATCCGCGTGCCGTATCTGCTCTCGCTGCTGTCGACACACACCCTCGACGCGTGTGTGCACGGCATCAACGATCTGAACGCCGAGTACGCGCAGACCTACGCCGCCACCGGTCTGACCGACTTCGCCCCGGTGCTGTGGATCACGTACTGGGCCTTCCGCTGGATGATCGGCCTGGGCATCGCCGCGGCGCTCGTCGCCGTCGCGGGCCTCTGGGTCACCCGCAAGGGCGCCAAGAAGCCGGTCGCACCGTGGATGTGGAAGGTCGCCATCTGGTCGTTCCCGCTCGCGCTGGCCGCCAACATCATGGGCTGGGTCTTCACCGAGATGGGCAGACAGCCCTGGATCGTGTTCGGGCTGATGACGACGCAGGACGGTGTCTCGCCGGGCGTCAGCGGGCTCGAGGTGCTGATATCGCTCATCGCGTTCACCGCGATCTATGCGGCGCTCGCCGTCGTGGAGATCCGCCTCATCATCCGGGCCGCCCAGAAGGGGCCCGACACCGAAGAGAAGCCGCATGACGAGACGGCCCAGCTGCCGTCGGTCGTCTACTGAGAGGGAGGAGCATCATGGATCTCGCAACACTCTGGTTCTTCATCGTCGCCTTCTTCTTCGTCGGCTACTTCGTCCTGGACGGCTTCGATTTCGGAGTCGGCATGTCCCTGCCGTTCCTCGGCAAGAACGACGTCTCGCGCCGACAGGTCATCAACACGATCGGCCCGGTCTGGGATCTCAACGAGACCTGGGTCATCGTGGCCGGCGCCGTGCTGTTCGCGTCGTTCCCCGAGTGGTACGCCACGCTGTTCAGCGGCTTCTATCTGCCGCTGCTGCTGATCCTGCTCGCGCTGATCCTGCGCGGTGTCTCGTTCGAGTACCGGCACCAGCGCGACAGCGCGAAGTGGAAGGCCGGCTTCGACCGGATGATCGTGATCGGCTCGGTCGTTCCCGCGCTGCTGTGGGGTGTGGCGTTCGGCAACATCGTGCAGGGCGTCGCGATCGACGAGAACCACATCTTCGTCGGCGGCTTCTTCTCCCTGCTGAACCCCTACGCACTGCTGGTGGGCGTCACCACGCTGCTGCTCTTCTTCCTGCACGGGGTGCTGTTCGTGGCACTCAAGACCGATGGTCAGGTGCATGAGGATGCGCAGAAGCTCGCGAAGAAGGCCGCCATCCCGACGATCCTCGTCGCAGCCGCGACGGTGATCTGGACGGTCGCGATCGCGATGGGCCGCGAGGCTCCGCTGCTCTGGCTGGTCATCGCAGCCGGTGCGCTCGCGGCGGTCAGCCTGATCGCGGCGGTCGGCTTCTCGCTCGTCCGTCGCGACGGGTGGGCGTTCTTCGCCGGCATGCTCACGGTCATGTTCGCCGTGGTCATGCTGTTCTCCGCCCTGTTCCCGTACGTGATGCCGTCGACGATCGACCCGGCCTACAGCCTCACGATCGCCAACGCCTCGAGCACCCCGTACACGCTGCAGATCATGAGCTGGACGGCCCTGATCGCGATGCCGCTCGTGCTCGCGTACCAGGCGTGGACCTACTGGGTGTTCCGCAAGCGCGTCACCCGGAAATCCATCGAGGGGGCTCCGGCGCACGCGTGAAACCCGTCGATCCGAGACTGCTGCGATACGCGGGTGCCGCGAGGGGTTTCCTCGCGGCATCCGCGTTGATCGGCGTCGTCCAGACGGCGGTCACGATCGCCTTCGCGTGGCTGCTGACCGACGCGATCACGGGGGCGCTCGCGGGGCGTGACGTCACCTCGTCGCTGCTCTGGCTGCTGCTCACGGCTCTGCTGCGCGGCCTGCTCATCGCGGCCTCGGATGCCGCGGGCACACGGGCGGCAGCCAAGACGGGGATGCAGCTGCGCACGGCGCTCGTGGCTGCGGTCGGGAGGCTCGGGCCAGGGTGGCTCGCGCAGCGCAATCAGACGGCGCTCGCGGTCACGGCCGGTCACGGGCTCGAAGCTCTCGACGCCTACTTCGCCCGGTACATCCCGCAGCTCGTGCTGACCGTGATCGCGACGCCGGTGCTCGTCGCGGTCATGTGGTGGCAGGACTGGCCGAGCGGACTCACCGCAGTGATCACGCTGCCGCTGATCCCGTTGTTCCTCATCCTGATCGGCATGGCGACCCGCACCGTGCAGACCCGGCAGTGGCAGACGCTGCAGCGCCTCGCGGCACGCTTCGCCGACACGGTGCAGGGGCTGTCGACGCTGCGACTGTTCGGACGCGACCGGCGTGCGGCCGACCGCATCGAGGTCACCGCCGACGAGTACCGCCGCGAGACCATGAAGGTGCTGCGGTTCTCGTTCCTGTCCGGCTTCGCGATGGAGCTGCTGGCCTCGATCGCGGTGGCCCTGATCGCGGTGTCGGTCGGCTTCCGGCTGCTGTCGGGCGATCTGACCCTCGAGGTGGGGCTGTTCGTGCTGCTGCTCGCTCCCGAGGCGTTCCTGCCCATCCGGCAGGTGGGGGTGCAGTTCCACGCGGCGGCCGAGGGGGTCGCGGCGACGGAGGACGTGTTCGAGGTGCTCGATGCGGCGGGGGAGCGCGCGCGGATGCAGGAGCTTTCGACGGATGTCGGAGGAATCGCCGCCGAAACCCCCGGCATCCGTGAATCGGTCATGCATGTGGACACCACCGTGGAACCGGCGAACGGCGGAAACCTCGTGGTCGAGGGTCTGCGGGTTCGCGACCTGCCGTCCGTGTCGTTCGCAGCCGGGCCGGGGACCATCACGGTCATCGAGGGGCCGAGCGGGTCGGGGAAGTCGTCGCTGCTGGCGGCACTCCGGGGCGCGGTCGAGTTCGAGGGGACGGCGTTCTACGGCGGCGCGGACGTGCGGGGGATCGCGCCGTCGGTGTGGCTCGCCTGGGCCGGACAGGCACCTGGACTGACGCGCGGGACCGTGGCGGCGAACGTCACCCTCGGTGATCCTGTGCCGGACGCAGGTCGGGTGCGCGCTGCGCTCGACGACGCCTGCGCCGAGGGGATCGACCCCGCGCTGGAGCTCGGCGTGCAGGGGGCGGGACTGTCGGGCGGGCAGGCGCAGCGGGTGGCCGTCGCCCGCGCCCTGTATCGCCAGGCAACCGCGTCCGGACGGGTGCTCGCACTCGATGAGCCGTCGAGTGCGCTCGACCCCGAGACCGAGGACCGGCTGTGGCGATCGTTGCGCGAGAAGGCGGACGCCGGGGCGACG
>NZ_LSJW01000202.1:0-235 GCF_001557335.1 Microbacterium sp. CCH5-D1 | reverse complement strand
GGCTTGTAGCCCCCACGGTCCAGCGCCTCCCAGACGCGGTCGAGAGAGTTCATCGACGCGGCGGTGCCGGGGATCTCGAGAGTCATCGCAGCACCACCCCCTCGTCGGGGTAGCGCGCAGGGGTGCTAGCGGTCGGTGCGACACTGCGCACAACGACGCTAGACAAGCGCAATATTCGGGCTACAATAGCCACGATCGTCCTTTCAGCGAAGGCCCCGATCTGGATCAGAACTCA
>NZ_LSJW01000201.1:0-30186 GCF_001557335.1 Microbacterium sp. CCH5-D1 | reverse complement strand
GAGTAGGAGGGGGACTGGGAGCGGCGCGCGGGTGTGGTTCATTCCGCCGCGATACGTCGATCCTGCGCAGACCCCGAGGCTCGGCGGTCGCGCACGCCTCGACGTCGCTGCGTGAGGATGTCGGTCTCTGGTGGGCTGGTCTCTGGTGAGGCTGGTCTCTGGTGAGGACACCGCCCGACGGTGCGATGTGCTCCGTCTTACGGCACCGGTCGACCCCGCCTGAGGAGTGTGATGAGGGCGGCTGTGCTCTTGAGGCTCAGCGGCGCCCGTTGACAGCTGGCCTGCCCACTCCGGCGCTGCCTACTCTTGCCCTACCCACTCCTGCCCTACCCACTCCTGCCCTGCCCACTCCTGCCCTGCGCAGACGGTCGGCGATCAGGATGCCGAGGGCGGTGCCACCGACGCAGCTGGCGATCGTCACGGCGAAGAAGGCGACCTGGGCGAAGAGAGACATGGATCCGAGATCGAACCAGGCCCACGCCGAGATCGGGTAGACGACGCCCACGACGACGGCGCCGACGTAGTGCATCCACGTTCCCCAGTAGCGCCAGAGCACGAACAGGAACGGCAGCTCCGTGAACGCCGCCCACCAGAGATTCGTCAGCACGCTGCTGAAACCGTACCCGGAGAACGGGACCATCACGAGGCCGGCGATCAGCGCGACGAGGAGTCCGACCAGCGGCTTCCGCAGCAGCCTCAGCGCGATCACGGACGGCAACAGCCACAGGCCGGCGAGGGCCATGCCGACGAAGGGCAGCGGCCCGGTCAGCAGCGTCGAGAACCAGTTCATCGGCGCGAGCAGCACCGCCCCGGCGACGCCGAGCGCGGCACAGGTCAGCAGGATGGCGGTGGGGAAGCGGAATCGTCCACCGGCGACTGACGCGCGATGTCCGGCTGCTGCTGCTGCGGGAGCATCTCCCACTGATCCCCTGGAGGCGAGGCCATCGGCTGCATCCGTTCCGCTCACGCGAGGGGCTCCGCTGCAGCGTCGCGCGCGGCCTTCGAGGCGGGGGATGAGGCGCCGATCTTCCAGTAGCCGCAGAAGCTCACGGCATTCTTGTCGACCCCGCGTGTGCCCACGAGATGCTTGCGCGCCCCTGAGGCGAGTGCCTGCTCGCCCGCCGCATACGCGTGGAACGGCGCATCCGGCAGGGCAGCGCGTGCCAGCGTCTCCAGGGCGAGCGCCCCGGGAGCGATGCCATGCGGCCGCACGATCCACACGACCTCGACGCCCGAGGGATGCGTGAACGCGAGAGCGTCGTCGTCGCTCGGCACCTCCACGATCGCGGTGCCCGTCGCAGTGGCAGGCAGCGAGGCGCAGATGGAGGAGATCGCGGGCAGGGCGGTCTCGTCGCCGACCAGCACGACCCGCTTCACCCCGCGCTGCGGGTTGAACGTGAGGCCTTCGTCGATGATCAGCACGTGCTCGCCAGGCTCGCAGGTCTCCGCCCATCGCGACGCGGGGCCGGCGGTGCCGTCCGTGGCCGAGCCGTGCAGCACGAAGTCGACGTCGATCTCGGCGCCGGCCTCCGCGGTCGCCGGACGGTACGCGCGCACGCTGTAGTTGCGCATCACCGGACGCTCACCGTCGGGGATGCGCAGGAACTTCAGGTACCCGAACACCTTGTTCGCCTTCGCCGGCACCCGGTCGAGCCCGGCATCCCCTCCGATCGGCAGGAACAATCGGAACCACTGGTCGAACCCCATCGGCCGGAACTTCTCGATCTCGCCACCGCCGAGCGTCACCCGGATCCAGTGCGCCGAGAGCTGCTCCGTGCGCAGCACCGTCAGGTGGAGGAGTTCGGACGACTCGGGCTTGACCATCTTGCTGAACGCCATCAGGACGCCTTTCAGGGAAGCTGCCAGGGGAAGAAGACGACGAAGATGGCTGCAGAGGCCAGCAGGGTCGCGACCGTGAAGACGGTGTCTCGCGTCCGGAACGGGACCAGGTGCCGCTCGGTGCGCGTCGGATGTGCACCGAACGCCCGCGAGTCCATCGCCAACGCGACGCGCTCGGCGTGGCGGATCGCGCCGGCGAGCAGCGGCACGATGTACCCCCACCCCCGGGCGATGCGCGCGAACGGACCGCGACCGCCGTGATACCCGCGCACCCGATGGGCCGCCCTGATCACGGAGAGCTCATGCCCGAACCGCGGCACGAAACGGAAGGCCGCCAAGGCCGTGTAGCCGATCCGATACGGTACCCGCAGCTGCTGCACACTGGCCCGCACCAGGTCGGGCCCGCTGGTGGTGAGCCCGCCGACGAGCGCGAGAGCGACGATCGAGCCGAGCCGCAGCGCTGTCGCGAAGCCGAGGAGCAGGGCCCCGCTGTAGAGCGTCCAGTCCCCGATGCGCACGACCGGAGTGGAGTCGTGGACCAGTCCGGTGTCGACCCACAGGGAGAAGCCGATGCCGATCAGGAGCATCCCGGCGGGGAGAGCGAGCAGCAGCAGGGCGAGGAGCCGCACGGTGAGACGCGCGCCGACCAGGATCAGCGCATAGGCGAGCACCAGGAACGCGGCGGGGGTCGCCAGATCCCGTACGAAGACGAGCAGCACCATCGTTGGTGCGAAGCCGGCGACTTTCGCGAGCGGATTCAGTGCGTAGAGGAACTGCCGGCGCGACGTCGCCGTCATGCGTGCATAGGGGTCGAACGTCGTCGCGGTCATGAGCTCACCCCGAGGCCGGCGGACGCCAGCACGCGTTGCAGGGCCGGCAGCTGCAGCCCTGCATCCGTGAACAGCAGTTCGTCCTGCAGGAGCGCGGCGGTGGGCCCGGTCGCCCGCACCCGACCCTCGGCGAGGAGCACGACGTGGCTGGCGTGCTCGGCCACCAACTGCAGGTCGTGCGTGACGATCAGGATGGTCGTCCCGTCCGCGCGCAGCTCCTGCAGCAGATCGAGCAGCTCAGCGGCTCTCGCACGGTCCTGTCCGAAGGTCGGCTCATCGAGCGCCAGCACACGGGGCCGGGTGATCAGCGCCGTGCCCACCGACAGGCGCCGCTTCTCACCGCCCGAGAGCAGGAACGGATGCACGTCCGTCTTGTGCTCGAGTCCGAAGCGCGTGAGCATCTCGTCGACTCTCGCCGTGATCTCGGCGTCGGGCACATGGCGCAGCCGCAGCCCATGGGCGAGCTCGTCGAACACCGTCGGAGCGATGAACTGGTGCTCGGGATTCTGGAACACGAACCCGATCCGTGCGGCGAGGTCGCGGGGAGACGCGGTCCCCGGGTCGATGCCGTCGACCGACACCTGTCCACGCGGTGGCGGTACGACGCCCGCGAGTGCCTGGATCAGCGTGGTCTTGCCCGCCCCGTTCGCACCCACGATGGCCGTGAGACTGCCGGGGGCGAGGTCGAGGTCGACACTGTGGAGGATCTCGGCACGACGTCGGCGCACCGTCAGCCCTCGCGCGCGGATGATCGGCTCGACCCGTGTCGTGGCGTCGCTCTTCGTCGTCGAGGGGGACGACGTCGTGCGGCTCGACGACGTCGTCTGGCTCGATGGCAGGGACGAGACCGGCTGACCTTCGAGTGCGACGGCGAGTTCCTGGGGAGACAGCGGCAGCGGATCGAGTGTGAACCCCTGGCCCCGGAGTCGGAGCGCCGTCAGGGTGGCGGCCGGAAGCCACACGCCCATCCGGACCAGCTCGTCGGCGTTCTCGCGGATGATCTCGGCCGCCGGTCCGTCGAAAGCCACCCGACCCTCGCGGTCGAGCACGATCGTCCGCGTGACGAACGACATAGCCGCATCGAGGTTGTGCTCGACGAGCAGGATGGCGCGGTCACCCGCAGCGACCACCTCAGCGAGCGCGGCGTACACGTCGTCGATGCCCTGGGCATCGAGGTTCGCGGTCGGTTCGTCGAGCACGATGAGGGGTGAGCCCATCGCGAGGGCACCGGCGATCGCGAGTCGCTGCCGTCCGCCGCCGGAGAGGTGGTCGGGGTTCACCGTGCGCCGTTCCCAGAGCCCGACGCGGCGCAATGCCTCCTCGACGCGACTCTCCACCACGTCGAGCGGCAGCCGCAGGTTCTCGGGGCCGAACGCGACCTCGTCGTACACACTGCCGGTGACGATCTGCGCATCGGGGTCTTGGAACACCATCGCCACGCGGGTGCTCAGAGTCGCGGTCGGGGCGCTCGCCGTGTCGATGCCGCCGGCCTCCACCGTGCCGATCATGGCTGTGGGGAGGGCGTGCGGGATGAGCCCGTTGAGGGCGAGGGTGAGCGTCGACTTGCCCGAACCGGAGGGCCCGAGCAGGAGCACGACCTCTCCTGCATCGATGTCGAAGGTCACATCACGCGGAGAGGGGTGCGCCGCATCGGCGTGGGTGAGGGAGAGGTCACGCACGCTCAGCAGGGGCGCGGATGGGCGCACGGCGGAGTCCCGGGTCGGCGGATCGTACCCTTCTAACTTAGCTGAGCCTTACCTGATTATCCACGCGCACAGAAGCCCTCCGGCGGATGACATCGATCATCCGGTGGACGGACGTGGAGCGGCCGAAGAACCGGCATCGTCGTAGAGGCGCCGACCGGGCGCCGCATGAACGAGGGAGCACCGTGCCACAAGACACGAACACGCACACGATCGCCCGACCGCACCGTACGGCGCGGAGGGAGCAGCCGACGCCTCCACCCGAATCGGATGCGGCACGTCGTCGCGGCGAGCTCGGCCGGATGGTCGGCATCGACTTCGCGCGCTTCCTGGCGATCATCGGCATGTTCTGCGCCCACCTGCTCCCGCCGGCCGGCCTGCCAGGCCACGTCGAAGGGGTGTCGACCATCGTCGACGGGAACGCCTCGACCCTGTTCGCCGTCGTCGGCGGGATCAGCGTCGTGCTCGCCACCCGCTCCTACCTGGAACGCGGCCACGTCGCCGCCGCACGGTGGGCGATGGCTGTGCGGGGTGTGCTCGTCATCCTCATCGGGGCGACGCTCGCCCTGGCGCCGGGAAGCATCGTGGTCGTCCTCGTCTACTTCGGTGTCGCCATGCTGTGCAGCATCCCGTTCCTCAGGGTGAGTCCGCGCTGGTTGCTCGTCTCCGCGGCGATCCTCGCGATCGCGGGGCCGATCCTCAACGCCTTCCTGCGACAGGCCCTGGGGGTCGTCGGGGAGGGCGGCGGAGTGTCCTGGCCGCAGTGGGGGGAGCCGGCGGTGGCGCTGCGCGCGATCTTCGTCACCGGCACCTATCCCGTCGTGACCTGGATCGTCTACGTTCTCGTCGGGATGGCCGTCGCCACACTGCTGATCGCCGCTCGGCGCAACGGGACGGAGAAGCGATTCCTCGCGTGGACGGCCGGCATCGGCGCCTTCCTCGCCGTG
The DNA here is from genome assembly GCF_001557335.1 of Microbacterium sp. CCH5-D1. NCBI lineage: Bacteria > Bacillati > Actinomycetota > Actinomycetes > Micrococcales > Microbacteriaceae > Microbacterium > Microbacterium sp. CCH5-D1. Next base: position 24,867 of record NZ_LSJW01000201.1, on the reverse strand, counting down.
TTCGCCGTGTCGACCAGCGCCCTCGTCTACGAGTTCTTCGGGCGCGCGGTCCTCGTCGCGACCCTGCCGCCCGAGGCGGCTGCCGCCACCGAGAGCATCATCGGCACGCCGGGCTTCGGCGCTCCGCTCTCTCCGCAGTGGTGGGCGCTCCTGCTGCAGACGCCGCATACGGGGACGACCCTCGACATCCTGCGCGGGGTCGGCATCGCACTCTTCGTCATCGCGAGCATGCTGTTCCTCGCCGGAGTCCTCCCCAAGTCCGCGCTTCGCGTGCTCGAGCCCGTCAGGGCGGCGGGGGCCGCTCCGCTCACGGTCTACACGGTGCACGTGCTCGCCGCGGCGGCCACCTCGTTCGTGCTGCTCTCCGGTGCGGTCGACGCGTCGACGGATCTCCCGTGGTGGTACCTGGGGCCGGCGATCCTCGGTGTCCACATTCTCGGCGCGATCGTCATCGGCGCGATCCTGGCGGCGCTGAAGCGTCGCGGTCCACTCGAGGCGCTCGTGAGCTCGGTCTCGGGCGCCGTCGCGCGGCGGCTGGGCGGAGTGCCTAGCGGCGGGCGACGCCGGCGCGGCTGAGTGCCGAGCCGATCGCGAGGCCGATGGCTGTCCACGCGATCGGCCCGAGCACCGAGATCGCGAGGTAGAGGATCTGCGCCCACAGCGGCATCACCGAGAGGTGGGCGGCGAAGAACACCACGACCGCCACGAAGACGCCGATGATCGCCGCCGAGAGGAAGAAGCGCCACGGGCCCCAGGAGCGGTAGCGGGTGAGGGCGGCCACCCCCTCCTGGATCAGGCCGAACAGCAGAGCGGTGCCGATGAACCGCAGCGCCCAGGCCGGGTTGAAGGCGCTCGCGATCAGAGCGGCGAACACATGGGTGATCAGCGCGACGAGCGGGAGGCGCAGCACCTCCTGCGCGATGATGCCCGGCAGCACGTGCGAGCCGAGGACCAGGCCGTAGAGGAACAGCAGGGGGCTCGCCAGCAGCACCGGAGTCACCCACCCGGCTATACCGGCGAGGATGCCCGTGGCGACCCCGATGGCCGCGCATACGAGCAGGACGCGGGTCGTCAGGACAGAGGTGCGGGCCACCTCTCCAGCTTACTGTCGACGTATCGCGAGGGCGGCCGTGGATAACCCTGGCCGATCGGCGAATGCCGGGTGACCGATCGGCCAGACTTCCTGAGAATCGCCAGGGTCGGGCATATGTTGGCCGCGGTGCAGCAAGAGGGCCGCACCGTGATCATCGGGAGCACCACATGGGTCGAACACCCCTCCGGATGGCGGCAGCCACCACCCTGGCCACGCTGTTCATCGCATCGACGGCAACCGCGGGCTACGCGACGGAGGAGGTGACGCACCCCGTCCCCGTCGCAGGCACACCAGGGCACTACATCGTGGTGATGAAGTCGGATCCGCTCGCCACCTACGAGGGCGACGTCAAGGGTCTGAAGGCCACCAAGCCCGCCGAAGGCGACCAGCTCGAGACGCAGTCGCAGGATTCGCAGCGCTACGTCGAACATCTCCAGACCGAGCAGGAAGACCTCGTCAGCGACATCGGGGTCACGCCGGACACCACCTATCAGGTCGTCCTCAACGGCTTCAGCGCCGACCTCAGCGGCGAGCAGGTCGATGCGCTCCGCGCCTCGAAGGACGTCCTCGGCGTCTACCCGGATGAGATCCGTCACCCCGACGCGCAGAGCTCGACCGACTACCTCGGCCTCGGCGACGACCGCAAGGGCAAGGGCGGAGTGTGGCAGCAGACCGGAGGGGTCGCGACCGCCGGAGAGGGCGTCGTCGTCGGTGTGATCGACACCGGCATCGCCCCCGAGCACCCCTCCTTCGAGGGGAAGAAGATCAAGAAGCAGAAGAAGCAGCACAACCGCAACAAGGGCGGGCAGCCCTACACCGACGGCACCTACGTCTACTTCGACAAGTCCGACGGCGGGCAGTTCCAGGCCGCGATGGTCGAGGGTCAGGACTGGGACACCAGCGACTACTCCTCGAAGCTCATCGGCGGACAGTACTTCTACGCCGGGGCCGAGGCCGCCGGCTTCGACTTCCAGTACGACTACCTCTCGCCGCGTGACGGCGACGGCCACGGCTCGCACACCGCGAGCACGGCGGCGGGCAACTTCAAGGTCAAGGCCAGCATCGAGAACGTCGATTTCGGCACGATCTCGGGTGTCGCCCCGGCCGCGAAGATCTCGGCGTACAAGGCCTGCTACGTCGGCCCCGACACGACGGTCACCACCGACGACATCTGCGCGCAGAGCGACCTGATCGCCGCGATCGACCAGGCCGTCGCCGACGGCGTCGACGTGATCAACTACTCCATCGGCGGCGGAGCTGCGAGCACCGTGATGGCCCCGGAGGACCTCGCGTTCTTCAACGCCGCAGCAGCAGGCGTCTTCGTGGCGACGAGCGCCGGCAACGACGGACCTGACCCGGTCACGGCCGACCACGCCTCGCCCTGGTACACCACGGTGGCCGCATCGACCATCCCGACCTGGGAGGGCACCGTGCAGTTCGACGGGTTCGCGCAGGCCGGAGCCTCGGTGAGCGTGCCGTTCGGTCAGAAGGTCACCGGCCCGTCGATCGCCGCAGTCGACGCCGCGGCGGCGGGCGCCGTCACCCCGCAGCTCTGCCTGCCCGGCACCCTCGATCCTGCCAAGGTCGCCGGACACATCGTGGTCTGCGACCGTGGCGGCAACGCCCGCGCCGAGAAGTCGCAGGTCGTGAAGGACGCCGGCGGCATGGGCATGGTGCTCGTGAACGTGCCCGGCGGCGCCGACTCGCTCGACAACGACTTCCACGCGGTGCCGACCGTGCACCTGAACGCCGTGCACCGCGCGGCCGTGCTCGCGTATGTGCAGGGCGGCGTGGATCGTCCCATCACCCTTGTGGGTGAGAACACCACCGGCGTCGTCACCCCGACCCCGCAGATCGCGGGCTTCTCGAGCCGCGGGCCCATGCTGGCCGACGGCAGCGACGTGATGAAGCCGGATGTCGCGGCTCCCGGTGTCGCGATCCTCGCGGCGACCGAGAACGCTCCGGGGGAGAAGCCGACGTTCGGCATCCTCTCCGGCACGTCGATGGCCTCCCCGCACGTGGCCGGCCTCGCCGCGCTCTACCTCGGCGAGCACCCCAAGGCGACGCCAGCGGAGATCAAGTCGGCGATGATGACCACCGCCTACGACACCGTGCTGCCCGACGGATCGAAGAACACGAATCCGTTCGAGCAGGGTGCAGGCCAGGTCGACCCGAAGCGCTACCTGAACCCGGGTCTGCTCTACCTCAACGGTGTGAAGGACTGGGCGGCGTTCCTCGACGGGAAGGGACTGTCGGACTTCCCCGGCATCGACCCCATCGACGGCAGCGATCTGAACCAGGCGTCGATCTCGATCGGCTCCCTGACCAGCGCACAGACCGTCACCCGCACGGTGACCTCGACCGAGAAGGGCACCTTCACGGCCAAGGCCTCGGTGCCCGGAGTGAACGTCAAGGTCACGCCGCAGCAGTTGAAGTTCGACCGTCCGGGCCAGACCAAGACGTTCACGGTGACCTTCGACAACGCCACGGCTCCGGTGGAGCAGTGGGCCACCGGTTCGCTCACCTGGACGAGTGCGAAGAACTCGGTGCGCTCGCCGATCGCGCTGTTCCCGGTCACGGCCGATGCGCCGGCCGAGGTCACGGGCAGTGGCGTCGACGGCAGCACCGCTGTCGAGATCACCCCCGGTCTCACCGGTGACCTCGCGCTCGGACTCTCGGGTCTGACGCCGTTCGAACTGCTCGCCGACGCGGACAACCCCGTCGAGGGGCACTCGGGTGACGAGAAGTCGGGCGACGCCAACAAGGATGTCTCGTGGATCGTGAACGTACCCGAGGGCACGACCCTCTCGCGGTTCGACCTCGATTCGTCGGACGACAAGGGCAGCGACCTCGACCTCACCGTGTACCGGGTGGTGAGCCCGGACGACCTGCAGTACTACGAGCGCTGGCGTTCGGCCACCGGCTCGGCGGACGAACAGGTCACGATCCCGTCGCCGAAGGCCGGAACCTACCTGGTGGTGGCGAACATCTACTCGACGACGGGCCCGATGACGTGGGACATGACCTACGCCAACGTGCTGGCCGACGGCGAGGGTGACCTCACGGCAACGCCGAACCCGCTCGCCGCGGTGCGCGGCAAGAAGACGTCGTACAACCTCGGCTGGACCGGCCTGACCGCCGGCACCCGCTACCTCGGGGTCGTGCAGTACGGCGAATCCGACGTGCGCACCGTCCTGACGGTCGACGTGCCGGCGGCGAAGGCTCCGGAGACTCCGGCGCCCGAGACGAAGGCACCGGAGACTCCGGCGCCCGAGACGAAGGCACCGGAGGCCCCGGCACCGGAGACGAAGGCACCGGAGACCCCGGCACCCGAGGCATCACCGACGGGCGCGCCTCCGACGAGTGCGCCGGAGACGGCGAAGCCGGAGTAGCCCTCCACACACACACACGACGCCCCGCGGTCTCCCTTCCGCGGGGCGTCGTGTGCGTGGCGCTCGGAAACAGGCGATCCCGCGGAGACAGGCCGATTCGCGAGGCAGCCGCCTGATGTGGCGGGAGGGCCTGATGCGGCGGGGCGAACGGACATCCCCGGTATCCGTTCATCGCGCCATCCGCGCCGCTCGTCGCAGCGACCGCGGCGAGCGGTCATGTCGGGAGCGGGATCTTCCTAACGTGGGGGAACGCAACGTCGCGTATCCCGAGGAGACCCCCATGACCGCACCTTCGTCGCGCCGCCGCGACGGCGCCGGACTCGTCGACGACGAGCCCATCATCGTCACCGACCCGAACCTCCCTCCCGTGGCCCTCACCGAAGAGCACCACGAGAAGGCGAACCGCTGGACCCTGCCGAAGATAATCCTGTGGGCCGCGATCGCCCTGCTGGGTGCCGTCGCCTGGACCATGCTCGCGATCGTCCGCGGCGAGACGGTCAACGCGATCTGGTTCGTGTTCGCCGCGGTCTGCACGTACCTGATCGGCTACCGGTTCTACTCGAAGGTGATCGAGAAGTACATCACCCGACCCGATGACCGCCGGGCCACCCCCGCCGAGGTGAAGCAGGACGGCAAGGACTACGTCCCCACCGACCGCCGGGTGCTCTACGGTCACCACTTCGCCGCGATCGCCGGTGCCGGCCCGCTCGTCGGCCCCGTGCTCGCGGCGCAGATGGGGTACCTCCCCGGCACGATCTGGATCATCGTCGGCGTCGTGCTCGCAGGCGCCGTGCAGGACTACACGGTGCTCTTCTTCTCGATGCGACGCGGTGGTCGCACGATCGGGCAGATGGCCCGTCAGGAACTCGGCAAGATCGGTGGAACCGCCGCGATCATCGCCTCGCTGCTGATCATGCTGATCATCGTCGCGATCCTCGCCCTCGTCGTCGTCAACGCGCTGGGCGAGAGCCCGTGGGGCGTCTTCTCGGTCGCGATGACCATCCCGATCGCGTTGTTCATGGGCGTGTACCTGCGCTACCTGCGCCCGGGCAAGGTGACCGAGGTCTCGATCATCGGCTTCGTGCTGCTCATGGCCGCGATCATCGGCGGGGGCTGGGTCGCCGGCACCGAGTGGGGCCAGGCGATCTTCCACCTCGACCGCACCACGATCGCCTGGGGCATCATCATCTACGGCTTCATCGCCGCGGTGCTCCCGGTGTGGCTGCTGCTCGCCCCCCGCGACTACCTGTCGACCTTCATGAAGATCGGCGTGATCGTGATGCTCGCCGGGGCCATCGTGCTGGTCCGTCCCGAGATCACCGTCCCCGCCATCAGCATCTTCGGTGAGAACGGCATGGGGCCGGTGTTCGCCGGTCCGCTGTTCCCCTTCCTGTTCGTCACGATCGCCTGCGGAGCGCTGTCGGGCTTCCACGCCCTGATCGCCTCCGGCACCACCCCGAAGCTCATCGAGAAGGAGCGTCAGACGCGCTTCATCGGCTACGGCGGCATGCTCATGGAGTCGTTCGTCGCGATCATGGCACTCGTCGCCGCGATCTCCATCGACCAGGGCATCTACTTCGCGATGAACGCACCGACCGCCGCCACAGGGGGCACGGTCGAGGGGGCCGTGGCCTTCGTGAACTCGCTCGGCCTGACGGGAGTGAACCTGACGCCCGACATGCTCACAGGCACGGCAGCGGCTGTCGGGGAGGAGTCGATCGTCTCGCGCACCGGTGGTGCCCCCACCCTGGCGCTCGGCCTCGCGCACATCATGCAACAGGCTCTCGGTGGCCAGGCCCTCATGGCGTTCTGGTACCACTTCGCGATCATGTTCGAGGCGCTGTTCATCCTCACGGCCGTCGATGCAGGAACCCGCGTCGCCCGGTTCATGCTGCAGGACTCGATCGGCGCCTGGTTCCCCAAGTTCCGCGACGTCTCCTGGCGCCCCGGGGTGTGGATCTGCACCGCGATCATGGTGGCCGGCTGGGGAGCGATCCTCATCCTCGGCGTCACCGACCCGCTCGGCGGCATCAACACCTTCTTCCCGCTGTTCGGCATCGCCAACCAGCTGCTCGCCGCGATCGCGCTCGCCGTGGTGATGGCCATCGTCGCCAAGCGCGGTAAGAGCTACATCAAGTGGCTGTGGATCATCGGGCTGCCTCTGGCCTTCACCGCGGTGGTCACGATCACGGCGTCGCTGTACAAGATCGCCTCTCCCGTGCCGGCCATCGGCTATTGGGCGAATCACTTCCGCTACGTCGCCGCCCGCGACAGCGGAGACACCTCGCTCGGCGAGCCGGCGGTGCTCGATGCGGTCATCCGCAACACCGCCGTGCAGGGCACGCTGTCGATCATCTTCGTGACCCTGGCGATCATCGTGATGGTGGCGGCCGTGATCGTCACGATCAGGGCGATCCGCAACGGTGGTGGCGAGAACACCGAGGACGCACCCGTGGCCTCGCGCCGCTTCGCCCCGGCCGGGTTCCTGCCCAGCGCCGAAGAACGCGAGCTCGAGAAGCAGTGGGAGCCGATCCTCGCCGACGAGCGCAAGGCGTCGACCCACTGATGTCGAGACACTGAGATGGCTGACACCACGAGTCGGACGGATGCCGCGACCACCCTCCTGCGGACGCTGCTCAGCGCCGCGGTGCGGGCCGGCCGCGGCATCCGCTGGTACATCACGACCCTGATGGGCGACAGCGCCTACGCGACGTACGTCGCCCATCACGGTCGCGTGCATCCCGGCGAGGAGCCGCTGACCGAGCGGCAGTTCTGGCGGCAGCGGATGGACGACCAGGATCGCAACCCCGGTGCCCGCTGCTGCTGAGGCGTGCGCGGCTCCGTAGGCTGAACCCATGACCGACGTCGTTCTCGCAGCGATCCTCGGCGTGCTCGGCGGCATCGTCCTCTCGGTGCTCCTCCTGCTCGCACGTCGACTCGCCCGCGGCGCCGCCGAGCTGGGGAGCGACGCCGAACAGGCCGCCCTCACCGTGCTGCATCAGGCGAGTCTGGCGGCACCGCATCTGCGCGCTGGACTGTCCGCCCCCGACGTCGTCAAGGCCGCGCGTCACCTGCGGGTGCTCCTCGGCAGCGCGGCGGTCGCGATCGTCAGCGCCGAGGGCACGGTGTCGTTCGACGGGCCGTCCGACGGACTGGAATCCGCTGCCCGCCGCATCGCCGCCAGGGTCGGGGAGTCGGGACGCAGGCAGGTCTTCCCCGCGCCCGGTGCCGACGACGACCTCGAGGCCGTCGGGGCGCCCATCCTGGTCGATGGACGCGTGATCGGCGTCGTGGTCGCCTTCGCGGCGCCCGTCCGTGCCGCGCTGGTGCGTGCCTCGGAGGAGGTGGCCGACTGGTGTGCCGCGCAGGTCGAGCTCGGCGGACTCGACGCGTCCAGGACGCAGCTGGCCGAGGCGGAGCTGCGCTCGCTGCGTGCGCAGATCTCGCCGCATTTCATCTACAACGCCCTCACGGCGATCGCCTCCTTCGTGCTCACCGACCCCGCACGCGCGCGCGAGCTGGTGCTGGAGTTCGCCGACTTCACCCGCTACTCCTTCCGGCGCCAGGGGGAGTTCACGACGGTGGCCGACGAGCTCGGCAGCATCCACTCGTATCTCGAGCTCGAACGAGCGCGGTTCGGGGACCGTCTGCGCGTGACGCTGCAGATCGCACCGGAGACGCTGGCCACCGTCATCCCGTTCCTCTCGGTGCAGCCGCTGGTCGAGAACGCCGTCCGTCACGGGCTCGAGCCCGGCGAAGGGGGAGGGGAGATCCGCATCGCCTCACGCGACGACGGCACCCACACCGAGATCACGGTCGAGGACGACGGGGTGGGCATGGACCCCGAGGCTCTTCATGCGACGCTCACCGCCGGCGACGACGGGGTCCACGTGGGACTCCGCAACGTCGACACCCGGCTCCGCCAGCTCTACGGGGCGGACGGCGCTCTGGTGGTCGAGACGAACACGGGCGCCGGTACCCTGGTGCGCATGCGGGTCCCGAAGTCCCAGCCGCAGCACGACCCGGACGGCGACGGCCGAGCATGACCAGAAGCGTGCAGCCGATCGATGTGCTCGTCGCGGACGACGAGAGACCCGCCCTGGATGAGCTGGTCCATCTGCTGCGCACGGACGCGCGCATCGGCGCGATCGTCACCGCATCATCGGGTGCGGAAGCCCTGCGGCTGCTGTCGGAGCGGGCCGTACGGATCGCATTCCTCGACATCCACATGCCGGGGCTCGGCGGGATGGAGCTCGCGCGTGCGCTGCTCGCCCTCGCGGAACCGCCCGCCGTCGTGTTCGTGACCGCCGATGATGCCAGGGCGGTGGAGGCGTTCGAGCTGCGTGCCGCCGACTACCTCCTCAAGCCCGTGCGCATCGAACGGCTCCGCCAGGCGGTCGGACGGGTGGTCGAGGTCGCGGAGGCTCCGACGCCCGGCGACGACGAGATGCTGCCGGTCACGATCGGATCCGTGGTGCGGTTCGTGCGTCGCAGCGAGGTGCGCTGGGTGCAGGCCCAGGGGGACTATTCCCGGTTGCACACCGGCGACGGTGCGGGGCACCTGGTGCGCACGCCCATCTCGGAACTCGAGACGCGGTGGGCGGAAGCCGGGTTCCTGCGCATCCATCGCTCCTCGCTCGTGCGCATCGCCGTCGTGTCCGAGGCCCGGCTCTCCGGCGCTGAACCCTCGGTCTCGATCGGCTCCGTCTCGCTGCCGGTGAGCAGACGCCTGGTGCCAGCGGTGCGCGATGCCCTGTTGCGCGGGGAGGTCGGAGGATGACGGAGAAGCCGAAGCGCGTGCGGGTGCGGGTGACCGCTGATCTGCCTGATCGTCGGCCGGCGGCCTTCACCCGGGGAATCGCGCTGCCGGGCGCACCCGTCGACGAGGCGGATGCCGTCTACGCCAGGGCTCTCATGCGCAGTCAGCTGCGACTCGCACTCGGAACGGTCGCCGGGTTCGTGATCGTCGTCATCGCGCTGACTCTGGCGATCGCGCTCATTCCGGAGATCGGGCAGGTCATGGTCTGGGGCCTGCCGTTGTCATGGCTGCTGCAGGCGTACGCGTTCTATCCGATCATCGTGGTGTTCGCGGTGCTCTACGTGCGCACCGCAGCGCGCAACGAACGTCGATATCGTGCCCTCCGGGATCGCGAATGAATGCGGTGCTCGACCTCATCGGCGTCGCGCTCGTGATCGTCGCGACGCTGCTGATCGGCATCTACGGTCTGCGCATCTCGCGCACGACCGGCGACTTCTTCGTCGCGTCCCGCACCGTGCGGCCGGTATGGAACGCCTCGGCGATCAGCGGCGAGTACCTCTCGGCCGGCACGTTCCTCGGGCTGTCCGGCCTCGTGCTGCTCGACGGCGCCCGTGGCTTCTGGTTCCCCATCGGCTACGCGGCCGGCTATCTCCTGGTCCTGGCATTCGTCGCGGCACCCCTTCGGCGCAGCGGGGCCTACACGATCCCGGACTTCATCGAGGCGCGGTTGGAGTCGCCGTCGGCGCGCCGGGTCACGAGCGTCGCGGTGCTGGTCATCGGCTGGCTCTACATCGTGCCGCAGCTGCACGGAGCGGGGCTGACCCTGCTGGTCGTCGCCGGTCTGCCGGAATGGGTGGGAGCCGTGACCGTCGCCGTGCTCGTGGCCGCGGCGGTGGCCGCGGGCGGGATGCGGGCGATCACCTACGTGCAGGCTTTCCAGTACTGGCTCAAGCTCACCGCGCTTCTGGTGCCCGTGGTGTTCATCGCGTTCGCCCTCAGTGGGGGTCCGCACGACTTCGATCCGGCGCTGGTGTTCCCCGTCGAGGCCGGGCCCTCGGGGTTCGACGCCTACGAGACCGCCTCGCTCCTGCTCGCGCTGCTGCTGGGCACGATGGGTCTACCGCACGTGCTGGTGCGCTTCTACACGAGTCCGACCGGGGTGTCCGCACGGCGCACGACCGTGATCGTGATCGGCATGGTGAGCGCCTTCTACGCGGTGTCGAGCACGATGGGGCTGCTTGCGCGCATCGCCGCTCCGGACCTGGCGGTGCCCGGTGTCGCGGACACGGCTGTGCTGCTGCTCCCCTCGCGCGTCTTCCCCGGGGCGTTCGGTGAACTGTTGACCGCGCTGATCGTCGCCGGAGCGTTCGCAGCGTTCCTGGCGACATCGGCCGGCCTCGTCGTGTCGCTCGCCGGTGTGATCAGCCAGGACGTGTTCTCCGGATCCGTGCGGTCGTTCCGGCTGTCGGCGGTGCTCTGTGCCCTGGTGCCGCTCGCCGTGGCGCTGCTCACGGCCCCGGCGGGCCTCGGGTCGAGCGTGGGTGTCGTGTTCGTGGTGGCGGCGTCGACCCTCTCGCCGGTCGTGCTGCTCGGCGTGTGGTGGCGGGGGCTCACCGCACGAGGTGCGGTGGCCGGAATGGTGTCGGGTGGGTGCGCTGCGGGACTCGCCCTGCTGGTGCACGCGGCGGTCGGCGGCATCGGAGCAGCGGCGCCCTATCTCGCGCAGCCCGCCGCATGGACGATCCCGCTCGCCACAGCGGTCACGGTCGTCGTCTCGCTGCTGGATCCGCGGGGTCCGTCGCCGCGCACCGAGCGCTTCCTCGCCCGCGTGCACACCCCCGAGCGCGGCTGAGTCAGAGCTTGCGGCTGCGCGGCATGAGCCGAACAGGGGGGAGGGGCGGCGCGGGTATGCGCACATCGTGCCCGGCCACGACTCCGAAACGGTCGGACGCCGCCTCCCACTCCTCGCGGGCCTCGACGATCTCTTCGTGTGTGCGTCCGGCGAAATTCCACCACATCACGATGTCGTCCTCGAACGGCTCACCGCCCAGCAGGAAGAGCAGGGCGCCCTCGGTGCTCGACACCTCGACCGCATCGCGGGAGTCGCCGAGGTAGAGCAGTCCGTTGCGGTCGAGTGGATGCCCGGCCACCACGGCATCGCCTTCGACGAGCATCAGCGCGTGCTCCCAGTCGGAACGCAGTGGCAGGCGCACGCGCGAGCCGGGGGAGATGACGACCTCGGCGCCGACGATCGGGGTGTGCACGGTGGCGGGCGAACGCACCCCGGCGAGTTCGCCGAGCACGACCGTGGCCTCGGCATCTGCTCCCTCTTCGGCCGGGAGTGCGAGTGTCGGCAGCGCGGTGTGCCGTTCGAAGCCGGGGGCACCGCGGCGGGCCGAGTCGGGCAGCACCACCCAGAACTGCAGGGCGTCGAGCGGCACCGGTTCTTCACCGATCGAGTACTCCGAGTGCGAGATGCCGTCGCCCGCTGTCATCAGGTTCAGCTGCCCGCGGCGCAAGTCGGCGTCGCTGCCGAGCGAGTCGCGGTGGCGGATCTCTCCGACGAGTGGCCAGGTCACGGTCTGCAGTCCGATGTGCGGATGCGGCTCGACCCGCATCTTTGTGTCGGCGGGACCGAACCGGTCCAGGAAGCACCAGGCGCCGATCGTCGGCAGGTTGCGGTGAGGCAGCGCCCGCAGCACGTTCATGCCGCGCACTCCGCCCAGCGGCACCTCGCGGGGCTCGAGGATGAGGCGGTGCTGCCCGATCATTCGGCTCGGCCCGTCGGCTCTTCGCCCGTCGATGCGCCATGGCTCGGCGACGCCCGCGGCCAGCGGATCTCGGCTCCGGCGATCTCGTGCGTTTCGAGGTACTTCGCGATGTACGGGCACAGCGGGACGATCGCCTCACCGCGTCCTGCGGCATCCGTCAGCGCTGCCGATGCCAGCTTTCCCGCCAGCCCCTGGCCCTGGAACGCCGGGTCGACCTCGGTGTGGATGAAGCGGATCGATCCGGGGCGCAGGTCGAACTCCGCGAAACCTGCGAGCACGTCGTCGGAGCGGATCTCGTAGCGCGACTCGTCGTCGTTGCGGGTCACGGTGATGTCGGTCATCGGAGGCTCCTTCGAACGGGTTGACTCCAACCTACGCCCGCGTGAGATCGCTGGGGCGGGCGAGAACCCGGTCCGTCTGGCGCCGACGCAGACGGTCCGGGTTCTCGCCCACCGATCCGGTCAGCCCGCTGTTTCCATCACGGCTACCCCGTGCGCATCCTCCCGACTCTTCTTCGGGAAGAGGAAGGTGAGTGCGAGGAAGGCGACGAGCATGATCGCGGGCACGATCAGGGTCTGCTGATACGCCTCCGCCGGGGTACCGGAGTCGATCGCATCGAAGAACACCGAGGCGAAGATCGCGACACCCACTGCGCTCGCGATCGCCTGGACCGCGGTGAGAACGCCCGAAGCCGAACCGATCTCGTCGTCCTTCACCGCGGCGAGGATCGTGCTGAACAGTGCGGCGATGATCGCGCCGCCGCCGACCCCGAACAGGGCGATGCCCGGGGCGATGGTCCAGATGCTGAAGTCGCCCGGCTGCTGCAGCTCGAACCACAGCAGTCCCGCGCCGAGCAGCTGCGTGACTGCTCCGAGCTGCAGCACGGACCGCCCGATCTTCTCGGCGAGCCATGCGCCGCTGATCGCACCGCCGACCGCGGAGCCGATCGCGAGTGGCAGGTTGCTCAACCCCGCCTCGCCGGCGCTGAAGCCGTTGCCGACCTGCAGGAACAGCGTCAGCACCAGCTGTGTGCCGGTCAGGCTGCTGAAGAACAGGGCGATGCCCACGAGCCCGAAGGTGTAGGCCCGACGCGTGAACATGGTCGCCGTGACCAGCGGCACTCCGCCGCGGGCGAGGAGTGCGCGCTGCTGCACCCCGAAGAGGATGAAGCCAGCAAGGCCGGCGGCCACGCACGCCCAGGCCCACAGCGGCCAGTCCAGCTCGGGTCCGAAGGTGAGGCCGAGCACGAGGATGCCGGATGCCGCGACGATGACGGCTGCGCCGAGCATGTCGATGCGGACCGCCCGATCCCCCGAGCGTCGCGGCAGGATGCGCCAGGCGATGACCAGGGCGACGATCCCGATGGGGATGTTCACGAGGAAGACCGAGCGCCATCCGAGCCCGAGGATGTCGGCCTCGATCAGTCCGCCGCCGATGATGGGGCCCAGGATGCCGCCGAGGCCCAGCGCCGGACCGAAGATGCCGAATGCGACGGCGAGCTCGGCGCCGGAGAGGTTCTCACGCAGCAGACCGAGGCCCTGGGGGAGCAGCAGCGCGCCGGCCGCGCCCTGGAGCAGACGGAAGGCGATCAGTAGCTCAGCGGTCGGCGCGAGGGAGCACAACAGCGATGCGATCGTGAACGCCGACAGGCCGAGGAGGAACATCCGGCGCCGCCCGAAGCGGTCACCCAGGCGACCGCCCAGGATCAGTCCCGCCCCCAACGCGAGGGCGTAGCCGCCGATCACGCACTGCAGGCCCAGGGCGTTCGTCCCCAGGGAGGACTCCAACGAGGGGCCGGCGACGTTGACGATCGTCGCGTCGAGCATGTCCATGATCTCGGCCGCGAGCATCACTCCGAGGATCGCCCAGCGCCAGCGGTAGGGCGCTTCTGTCGCGTCTGTCATATCGTCTCAATCCTTGATTATCAATCAAATTAGCAATATGAAGTATTACCATGGTGCGCATGGATGTCAAACGGTCCGAGCGGGCGACGGAATCGGCCTCGACGTATGACCCGTCACGTCGGCACGACGCCGGCGAGATCGACGAGAGTGACATCCGCACCCGCGTGCAGCAGCTCACGATGCGTCAGCAGCGCTTCGAGCGCTCGATCGCCAAGCAGCTCGAACTCGACGCCCCGGGCCTCGAGGTGCTCGACCACCTCATCTCCCGCGGCCCCACGACTCCGACCGAGCTGGCCCACCGCGTCGAGATCTCGACCGCAGCCATGACTCTCGTCCTCAATCGCCTCGAAGATCGCGGCCATGTGCGCCGAGATCGGCATCCGTCCGACGGGCGAAAACTCATCGTGACCGCGTCAGAGGATGCCGCCGCCGATGCCGAGCGCCTGGTGGAGCCGCTCATCGTCGAGGTCGAGGCGCAGATCGCCGCGATGAGCGAGGGCGAGCGGGCGACGGTGGCGAAGTTCCTCGACGACCTCATCCGCGCCTACGACCGGTCGACCGCGAGCTGATCGAGACTGCGCCTGTGGATGAGGCGCGGCCCACGTCGGCGGGGGTCGTTACGCTGGAGGGATGCCGCAGACTCCCCGTGACCCGTACGCGGACCTGCCGTACGCCGACGAGCCCTATGACGACGGGTGGGAGTCGTCCATCCCGCCCGAGCCGATGGACTGGGAGCCTCAGGGCGCCGGGTTCGAACCGCCGCTGGACTGGGGTCAGGGTCCGGTCACCCCGGTGGCCCCCGCGGCCTCCGCGCCGGCCGTGCGCCGAGCGACGCCGAGCCGCTACTCCACCGCACGCGAGGCCCTGCACACGGTCTTCGGCTACGACGAGTTCCGCGGCGACCAGGCAGGCATCGTCGATCAGGTCATCGGGGGCGGAGACGCCGTCGTGCTGATGCCCACCGGTGGCGGCAAGAGCATCACGTACCAGGTGCCCGCGCTCGTGCGCGAGGGCACGGGGCTCGTGATAAGCCCGCTCATCGCGCTCATGCACGACCAGGTCGACGCTCTGCGGGCCAACGGCGTCAACGCCGCCTATCTCAACTCCACGCAGGCGATCGACGAGCGCCGCGAGGTCGAGCGGGCGTACGTCGCCGGTGAACTCGACCTCATCTACGTCGCCCCGGAGCGGTTGTCGAACGCGCAGACCACGGCGCTCCTGCAACGCGGCACCCTCAGCGTGATCGCGATCGACGAGGCCCACTGCGTGTCGCAGTGGGGTCACGACTTCCGGCCCGACTACCTGGCTCTCGGCGATCTGGGCGAGCGGTTCCCCGGTGTTCCACGCATGGCGCTCACGGCTACTGCGACCGCAGCGACGCACAAGGAGATCACCGAACGTCTGCACCTCGACGGCGCAGAGGGGCGGGCGCCGGCGAAGCACTTCGTGGCGAGCTTCGATCGCCCGAACATCCAGTACCGGATCGTGCCCAAGGTCGACCCGCGCAAGCAGCTGGTCGCGTTCATCAAGTCGCAGACCCCGGTGACCGACGACGCCGCGCAGCCCGCGGGCATCGTGTACGCGCTCAGTCGCAAGTCGGTCGAGCAGACGGCGACGTACCTCGCCGCCCAGGGTCTCGATGCGCTGCCGTACCACGCGGGTCTTCCCGCCGAGGTGCGCGCGGCCAACCAGGCGCGCTTCCTCCGCGAGGACGGCGTCGTCATGGTCGCCACCATCGCATTCGGGATGGGCATCGACAAGCCGGATGTGCGCTTCGTCGCGCACATCGATCTGCCGAAGTCCGTGGAGGGCTATTACCAGGAGACCGGGCGCGCCGGTCGAGACGGCGAGCCCTCGGTGGCCTGGATGGCTTACGGGCTCGGCGACGTCGTGCAGCAGCGCAGGCTCATCGACCAGAGTCCCGGTGATCGCACCTTCAAGATGCGCATGGGGCAGCACCTCGACGCCATGCTCGCGCTGTGCGAGACCGTGGAGTGTCGTCGGCAGAACCTGCTCGGCTACTTCGGCCAGGAGTCGCAGCCGTGCGGCAACTGCGACACCTGTCTCGACGACACCGAGACGTTCGACGGGCTCGTCCCAGCACAGAAGCTGCTCTCGACGATCGTGCGGTTGAAGCGCGAGCGCAATCAGGCGTTCGGCGCCGGGCACCTGATCGACATCCTCCGCGGGGCCTCGACAGAGCGCATCAGGCAGCAGGGTCACGACAAGCTCGCGACCTACGGCATCGGCAGCGATCTCTCGGATCAGGATTGGCGCAGCGTCGTCCGTCAGCTCCTGGCCCGCGGCATTCTCGTCGCGCAGGGTGACTACGGCACCCTCGCGCCCGGTGAGCAGGCGGCAGGAGTACTGCGTGGTGAGACCGCTGTACCCCTGCGCAAGGACACGATCGGGCGTCCGACGTCCTCGGGCCGGGCCCGCAAGGCCAGCGCCGCCGATGCCCTGGACGCGGGGGATCGGCCACTGTTCGAGGCACTGCGAGCATGGCGTGCCGAGACCGCTCGCGAGCAGGGCGTGCCCGCGTACATCGTGTTCGGTGACGCGACGCTGCGCGCGCTCGCGGAGCACCGCCCTGCTGCTCTCGCCGACCTCGACGGCATCACCGGCATCGGTGCGAAGAAGCGCGAGGCGTACGGTGAAGGCGTGCTCGCGGTGATCGCCGGCGCCTGACGCCGACGCCCGACGCCTCGCCTTCGGGCGTACTCCGGATCGTGGCGTCTTGAACACTTGCCCATATGGGTATATGTTGATCACATGGCGCGAGCGGCAACCACATCCGATGTCTTCAACGCGATCGCCGAACCGCGACGCCGGGACATCCTGACGCTGCTGCGCAGTGGCGACCGCCCCGTGACCGAGGTGTCCGAGGTGCTGGGGATGACTCAGCCGGGTGCCTCCAAGCACCTGCGTGTGCTGCGCGAGGTCGGTCTCGTGCGCGACCGCCGGGAGGGCAAGCAGCGGGTCTACGGGCTCGACGCCACGGGGCTCCGGGCCGTCCATGAGTGGACGGGCGGCTTCGAGCAGTTCTGGAACGAGAGCTTCGACCGGCTCGATGCCTACGTGCAGGACCTGAAAGCGGAAAGAAGGCAGGAGTAGTGGATGGATACGACGATTGATCGCGAGATCGTGATCTCGCGCGTGATCGACGCCGCGCCGGCGCTGGTGTTCGAGGCGTTCACCACGGTGCAGCACCTCTCGAGGTGGTGGGGCCCCGACGGTTTCACCACGACGACGCGATCGTTCGAGTTCCGTGTCGGGGGCGAATGGGAGTTCGTGATGCACGGACCGGACGGCACCGACTACCCGGAGTGGATCGTGTGGACCGACATCGTCGCGCCGGAGCGGATCGTGATGCTCCATGGTGAGCACCGCGACGATCCTGAGGCATTCGAATCACACCTCACGTTCGTGCTGGACGGCGATCGGACCCGCATCGAGATGCGCACGGTGTTCCCGACACCGGAGCTGCGCGACCGGGCGATCGAGCGGCATGGCGCACTCGAGGGTGGCCGGCAGACACTGGACAACCTCGCCGTCCACGTCGCGGAGATGGCGATCGCGCGAGGGGAGCGCTGATGGCCGGAGCGGTGTTCTTCAGCGTCTCGATGTCTCTCGACGGGTTCATCGCCCCCGAGTCGCCGGACGAGTTGATGGGTCGGCAGTGGATGGAGCTGCAGAAGTGGGTGTTCCGGCTGCGGTCCTTCCGCGAGAATCTGCACCTGGGCGAAGGTGGGGACGAGGGACGCGACAACGACATCGTGCGCGAGACGTTCGAGCGCACCGGGGCGAGTGTGATGGGGAAGCGGATGTTCGACGCCGGCGAGCACGCGTGGCCGGAGGACCCGCCGTTCCATACGCCGGTCTTCGTCGTCACCCATGAGGAGCGCGAGCCGTGGGAGCGCCGCGGCGGCACCACGTTCCACTTCGTGACCGACGGCATCGAGTCGGCGCTCGACCAGGCGCGCGCTGCTGCCGGCGACCTCGACGTCCGCATCTCGGGCGGCGGTGAGACGATCGTCCAGTTCCTCAATGCCGGTCTGGTCGACGAGTTCCACATCGCTCTCTCGCCTGTGCTGTTCGGGGCAGGAGTGCGCCTGTTCGACGGTGTGGACGGGGAACGCCTCTCGCTCGACCTGGTGGGCGCGGAGGATTCCCCGCAGACGACGCATCTGCGCTACGCCGTCCGTCTGCGCTGATCCGCGCGGCGTCGTCTCCGCGCGGCGTCGTCTCAGCGCAGCGCCGTCTCAGCGCAGCGCCGTCTCAGCGCGGAGGCAGCACCTCGTCGAGATGAGCCCGCAGGTGCGTGGCGATGTCGACCCTGTCGCGGTCATACAGCCACTGGTACTGCAGCCCGTCCCACATCGCGATGAGCCAGGTGGCCTCGTGCACGGGATCGCGGTGCGCTGGCAGGTCGCCGTCGACCTGGGCGAGGCGGAAGAGCTCAGCGAAGTAGTCGAGGGCGTTCGCGAACCGCATCGTGAAGTAGTCGTGTGCGGGGTGTGCGACGGGGACGGCCTCGCACGACAGCACCGCGTAGACCTCGATCAGTCCCGGTTCGTCCCGTGCGCTGAGCGCCGCGCCCTCGGGAATGCTGCGGAGCACCGTGGCAGCCGACGCGGTGCTCGTGAACATCTGGTTCTCGTTGATGGCGCTGTCGCGTTCCGTGAGCACGGCGCTCAGCAGCAGCTCCTTCGACGCGTAGTGGTGCAGCAGCGTCGACTTCGACACTCCGACCGCGGTGGCGATGTCCTGCAGGCTGGTGTCGCCGTAGCCGTCGCGGGCGAACAGGCGCATCGCATCGGAGACGATCTGTGCGCGCCTGCGGCGGCCGACCGCGTAGCCGGGGTCGGTGTCGGCGACACTGGTGGCGCGCAGTCGCGGGAGGGGACCGGCGGCCGTCGCGGACCCGGATGAGGGCTCGTCGTCGGGGTCCCGCCACGCGTGCGGCAGCGCCCACAGGTTCTCGCGCTCCTCGAGCATCTCGACGACGTCCACCCGATCGGGCAGGTACTGCGAGAGCAGCTGCAGCCCGTCCCACCCCGCCGTGTGCCGGACGGCCTCGCCGTCGACATCGCGGTCGGCGGCGACCACCCCGTGGTACTGGGCATCCTCGAGCACGTCGTTGCTGAGTGCGCGGATCCGGCAGTAGCGCTCGCGCATCCGCTCGTGCGCGGGGTGGTCCGGCGCCGAGGCCTCCCCGGTGAGGGCCGCGAACAGCTCGAGGTAGCCGGCGGTGCGCGCATTGCGCTCGGCGATGCCGGCGAAGACCAGCTCGCCCGGTTCGGATGCGGCCGAGATCGCGCTGAACACGGACTCGTTCTCGGCTTCGAGCCCGGCGACCACCTCTCCGAGCAGATCGTCCTTCGAGGCGAAGTGCCCGAGCAGGCCCGGGTGGCTGACGGAGGCGGCTGCGGCGATGTCGCGCAGCGACGTGGATCGGTAACCGCGGGTCACGAACAGATCGTGCGCGGCGGTGAGGATGCGCTGCCTCGTCGCGACGGCGCGCGAGTGACGGGTGCCGGTCGCCGTCATCGTCATCGCATCCTCCGTCATCACTCTATCCTCGTTCATTACCAATCGGTCTGGTTTGACTTACCAATCGGTCGAGATTGGTGTACTGTCATGCCAGAACCGCATCGCCCGAAGATGTGCGGTGAATCGAAAGGACTGTCATGACAGAGCTGTCATCCGCCGCCAACGCGGCCGCGGTGGGCACCACGGGATTCAAGGCCCCAGGGACCACGCCGCCCAAGACTCCGCGCGGCTACACCCCCGGCCTCGCCGCGGTGAACTTCGGTGTCTTCCTGGCGCTTCTCACCCCGGTGATGGTGTCCATGGCGTTCAAGATCCAGCACATCGACCCCGTCAACACCGAGGGAAGCCTCGGACTCGTGATGGGCGTCGGTGCGATCTTCGCGCTCGTGGCGAACCCCCTCGTCGGCAGGCTCTCCGACCGCACGACCTCGCGCTGGGGCATGCGTCGTCCGTGGATCCTGGGTGGTGCCGTCGTCGGCCTCGGCGGGTTCTTCCTCATCGGGTCCGCGAACTCCGTCTGGATGGTCCTGCTCGCCTGGTGCCTCGTGCAGACCGCGATGAACGCCGTGCTCGCGGCGGCGAACGCGACCCTGCCCGACCAGGTGCCGGTCACGAGCCGCGGCAAGGTGTCGGGCATCATCGGCATCACCACCCCGATCGGCATCCTCGCCGGCAGCTTCCTGGTGAACTTCCTGCCCGGCGACTTCGAGCGCTTCGTCGTGCCGGGCGTGATCGCACTGATCCTGGTGATCATCTTCGTCCTGATCCTGAAGGACCGCCGCCTCACCGAGAAGCCCGCCGAGAAGTTCACGATCGGGATGTTCTTCGGCTCGTTCGTGTTCAACCCGCGCAAGCACCCCGACTTCGGCTGGACCTGGCTCACCAAGTTCTTCGTGATGTTCGGCTATGCCGGCATCGCCACCTTCCTGCCGCTGTACCTCGTCACCAAGTTCGGCCTCGACGAGCAGGGTGCGGTGGGCGTCATCCTCGCGGCCAACCTCGCCTCGATGGCGGCGATGGCGATCTCCTCCCCGCTCGGCGGCTTCCTCTCCGACAAGATCGGCAAGCGCCGTCCCTTCGTCGCCGTCGCCGGTGTGATCATGGTGGTCGGTCTGGTCATCCTCGCCATCGCCCCCGATATCACGACCGTCATCATCGCCCAGGCCATCATCGGGCTCGGGGCCGGATCGTTCCTCTCGGTCGACCTCGCCCTCGCCACCGAGGTGCTGCCCAACCCGGACGACGTGGCGAAGGACCTCGGGGTGCTGAACATCGCCAACGCGCTGCCGCAGTCGATCGCCCCCGCGATCGCGCCGGGCATCATCGCCATCGGAGCGGCCACGCCGCTGGGCGGCTACACCACGTGGTACCTGTTCGGTGCGGTCGTCGCGCTGGCCGGTGCCGTGCTCGTCTACCGCATCAAGGGAGTCAAGTGACCATGACAGAGACCACCATCGCGCGCCCCTGGCTCGACACCGATCTCTCGGTCGACGAGCGGGTGCAGCTGCTGCTCGATGCCATGACCATCGAGGAGAAGGCAGGGCTCTTCTTCCACACCATGATCGCGATCGGCGACCTCGAGGAGCCCAACCCGGTGTTCGCGACGCCGTCGGCCCGCGAGTTCCTCGAGTCCAAGCAGATGACGCACTTCAACCTGCTGGGTGCCGCGCCCACCGGCCGGGAGATCGCCGCGTGGCAGAACGCCCTGCAGCAGCTCGCGGCGTCCACGCGCCTCGGCATCCCGGTCACGCTCTCCACCGACCCCCGGCACTCGTTCAGCGAGAATCCGGGAGCGTCGATCCTGGCAGGGCCCTTCTCGCAGTGGCCGGAGACGCTCGGCCTCGCGGCCACCCGCGACGAGGAGCTCGTCGAGCGCTTCGCCGACATCGCCCGCCAGGAGTACACGGCCGTCGGTCTGCGCGTAGCACTGCATCCGCAGGTCGACCTCGCGACCGAGCCGCGCTGGGCGCGCCAGACGGCGACGTTCGGCGAAGACGCCGAGCTGTCGGGAAAGCTCGGCGCGGCCTACATCCGCGGCTTCCAGGGGAAGTCGTTCGGGCCTGGCTCGGTATCGACCATGACGAAGCACTTCCCCGGCGGCGGCCCCCAGAAGGACGGCGAGGATCCGCACTTCCCGTACGGCCGCGAGCAGGTCTATCCTGGCGGCGAGTTCGAGCTTCACCTGAAGCCGTTCGAAGACGCGCTCGCCGCGGGTACCCGGCAGATGATGCCGTATTACGGGATGCCCGTCGGCACGGAGTACGAGGAGGTGGGTTTCGGCTTCAACAAGTCGGTGATCACGGGTCTGCTCCGCGAGCGCTACGGCTTCGACGGTCTGGTGTGCACGGACTGGGGTCTGATCAGCGATTCCGAGATATTCGGGCAGCCGTTCCCTGCGCGTGCCTGGGGTGTGGAAGATCTCACCCCTCGCGAGCGGATGAAGAAGGTGCTCGATGCGGGCGCCGATCAGTTCGGCGGCGAGGCGAACCCGGAGCTGCTGCTCGAGCTCGTCGCCGACGGCGAGATCACCGAGGCCCGGCTGGACATCTCGGCACGACGCATCCTGCGCGAGAAGTTCGAGCTCGGACTGTTCGAGAACCCATACGTCGACGAGGACGCCGCCGACGAGATCGTGGGTCGTGCCGACTTCCGTGCCGCGGGGGAGGATGCCCAGCGCGCGTCGATCACGGTGCTCGCGAACGACGGCGCGCTGCCCTTCGCCCGAGGGGCGAAGCTCTACGTCGAGGGCGTCGACGTCGCCGTGGCTGAAAAGTTCGCCGACGTCGTCGAGACGCCGTCGGAAGCCGATCTGGCGATCATCCGGCTGCAGGCTCCGTTCGAGGAGCGCGCGACCATGTTCGAGAACTTCTTCCACGCCGGTTCCCTCGACTTCCCGGATGACGTGATCGCCCATGTCGGCGAGGTCGCGGCCGTCGTGCCCACAGTGGTCGACGTGCTCGCCGATCGCCCGCCGATCCTGACGCCGCTCGCCGAGGTGGCGGCTGCGATCACGGTGAACTGGGGTGCTTCCGGGACGGCGCTGCTGGACGTGCTCAGCGGTGCGTTCCCCGCGCAAGGTCGGCTGCCCTTCGACCTGCCGCGCTCGATGGCGGCTGTCGAGACCTCGCGCCCCGACGTTCCGTTCGATACGACCGACCCGCTGTTCCGCTTCGGTCACGGGCTCTCGCTGTAACACCCGAGGGCATTCGCGAAACGCCTCGACGGCTTCGGCCGCGGGGCGTTTCGTCGTGTCGGCGAACCCTCGATCGCGGGTTCGATGTCGGCCGATGGCGAAGTGTCTCGGACGATGACGATGGCTGAAAAGTTCTCTGGACGAATGCTGGACAACGCGTCCCGTATCCCGTAGAACTGTCCTCAACATCGCTCGGCCGACTGACGTCGACCCGTGGGGGGGCCATGTGACGCGGAAGATCGCATCACACGGGAGTAGCGAATGGAATTGCAGGAGAGGACTCTGCGGCGACGCAGAGCAGCAGGAGGAAGCATCGCCGGCGTCACCGTCGGCGCGGTGATCCTCGCAAGTGCACTGGTGCCGACAGCGGCGAATGCGCTGGACGCGGCGAATCCGAACGATCCGTCGGTCGCGCAGGGGCAGATCATCCAGCTGCCGGCCGCACTGCTCGGCGGACTCGACATCGCCGCGCTCGGTCACACGCTGACGAGCAACCCGGCCGCCCCTGGCTCGGAGCTCGGCGGACTGAACGTCGGACTGCTCGAGGCGCTCAACATCGACGTGGGCACCCTCAACGTGCCGCTGCTGACCGACGGCACCACGCCGGGTCTGCTGCGGCTCGGCGACCTGGGCGCTGCGCAGAGCTTCAGCTCCTCGCCGACGCAGACCCAGTCGATCGCCTCTTCGGGCACGATCACCTCGGGTGGGGCTGTCGACACCGGCGCCATCGACGGCAGCGTGAACCCCGGCACCCTCGAGCTCACAGACCTCTTCGACCAGCTCGCCGTGGCGGGTCTGACCGATGCGGTCCTCGACCAGGCCTCCATCGGCATCGGCGCCCTCGCGTCGCGTGCCGAGTCGAACGCGGGAACGGTGACGTCCGAGTACCGCATCGCCGACCTGAACCTCGATCTGCACAGCAACCTGGTCGCCGGGCTCTCCGGCACCCTCGCCTCCGCGATCCAGGGCACCGTCACTCCCGTGAGCAACCTCGCCGGTCCCGGCGGCGCGCTGACCGCCCTCACCACCACGATCGTCAACACGATCAACGCGATCCCCGATGTGCCGCTCGTCGCCGCCTTCACCGCGACAGGGGGCACCGTCTCGATCGCGGGGCTCGACACGGTCGGGCAGACCGTGACGACGCAGGTGCTGCAGACCCCGGTCGAGAACACGACCGGTTCGGTTCTCGTCGACCTGAGCACCGGCACGGTCTCGGTCGATCTCGCCAAAATCCTCGTCGAGACCGGCGCGGGCGCGAACCTCAACACACTGCCGGCGAACACCCCGGTGCTCTCCGCCACGACGATCTCCGCCATCCAGCAGGGGATCACCTCCGCACTCACGGGCACGCACCCGAACAGCCTGAACGGCAAGGTCTCCACGATCCTGAAGTCGACGCTCGACGCCCTCCAGGTGACGATCACGGTCGGCGTCGACCTCACGGTGCCGCTCACCGGGACGCCGCTCGTGTCGGGCGACGTCACGGTCAAGGGTTCACTGGCGCAGTTCGCCGGCACCGCCACTCCCGTTCCCACGGTCGCGACCGACATCACCCTGGCCGGCCTCAACATCGGCGTGCTCCTGAACCCGGTGGTCGCGACGGTGACGAATGCGGTCGCCACGACGACGGGTCCGCTCGTGAACACCGCGTTGACCAGCGTGATCCCGCTCGTGCAGCCGGCACTCGCCGCTCTCACGGGTCCCGTGCTGACGACGCTCGATCCCGTGCTCCAGGGCGTGCTGTCGGACATCGCGACCATCACCATCAACGAGCAGCCGGCGACGGGAGACATCCCGGGCGGCAGCTTCACGGTGCGTGCGCTCGGAGTGAACCTGCTCCCGGCCGTCGGAGGCGGGGTCGCTCTCGACCTCGGTTCCTCGACGGTCAAGGCTGCCGCGGCAGCTGTGGCGGCTATCGACGCGGCCCCGACCGTCCAGGCGGGGACGAACCTGCCCGTGACCGGCTCCGGCTGGCCCGCGAACACGCAGGTCTCCGTGCAGGTGACCGCACCCGGCGGGGGGATCGTGAACGACCCTGTTCCGGTCACGACCGACGGCAACGGTGCATTCACGGTCGATTACTTCGTCCCGACCGCGACGACGGTGGGCACCGGGTACACGGTCACCGCGACGGCAGGCGCCGTCTCGGCGACGGATACGACCGAGGTGACGGCCGCGGCGACGGTCGATGCCGCCCCC
>NZ_LSJW01000200.1:0-717 GCF_001557335.1 Microbacterium sp. CCH5-D1 | reverse complement strand
CGGTCCCGACCACTCAGCGTTCCTGCATCGCGATCACTCCGTACGGATCAGTCGCCGTCGGGATGTCGCGAGTCTCATCGCCCCCAGGCCGAGGACGAGGAGCAGTGCGGCCAGGGCGATCCAGCCGCCCTGCACCTGTCCACCGGTCGTGGCCAGGCCCGAGGCGACCACCTGGAACGAGGCCGATACGCTGCCCGAGGTCGCCCCGGTCAGTGTCACGGTGTGCGATCCGAGGTCGGTGGCGGTCGGCACGGTCCAGGTGAAGGTGACCGTGCCCTGCGCGTTCGCGACCTGGCTGCCCAGCGCGACCGGATCGGAGGCCATCACGCCGGTGACCTTCTCTCCGGGCTTGAAGCCGGTGCCGACGGCGGTCTGCTGCTGTCCGCGTTCCAGGACCGGCGACCGGAGGACGATCGCGATGTTCCCGGTCGGGTCGGCTGCCGCGTCCGCCGAAGCGCTCGCGGTGGCGGATGCGGATGCCTCCGCGGTGGCTTCGGCCGAGGCGTCGGCCGCAGCCGATGCCGATGCCGTCGCCGACGAGGACGCGTTGGCCGCTGCGGCCGCAGAGGCGTTCGGGTCTGCATCGGCCGCAGCCGAGGCATCCGCCGCGCTCGTCGAGGTCGCATCGTTCTGCGCCGCCGCCTGAGCCGCCGCAGCCGCAGAGGCGTTCGCCGCCGTGGTGGCCGTGGTCGAGGCATCGGTGGAGGCATCGGTGGT
>NZ_LSJW01000199.1:0-2121 GCF_001557335.1 Microbacterium sp. CCH5-D1 | reverse complement strand
CCCCCGCCGCTCGGCATGGCCACCCCTGCTGCTCGCGATCGCCCTCGAGGTGAGTGCGACCCTCTCCCTCCGCGCCGCCGAGGGGTTCACGCATCCGTTCTGGCTCGTCGTCGTGGTGCTCGGCTACACGGGGTCGCTCTGGCTGCTGTCGGTCGTGCTCGACCGCGGCATGGCCGTCGGCGTCGCATACGGCATCTGGTCGGCGATCGGCGTCGTGCTCACCGCCGCGCTCGGCACGGTGCTGTTCGGCGAGCTGCTGGGACCGGTGCAGATCGTCGGCGTCGGCGTGATCGTGGTCGGCGTGCTGCTCGTCGAACTCGGATCCCATACGCGCGATACGACGGAGGCGACGTCGTGACCTGGGTGTTCCTCGCCCTCGCGATCGCGAGCGAGGTCACGGCGACGCTGAGCCTGCGCGCATCCGAGGGCCTGCGCCGTCGCCGCTGGATCCCCGTGATCGTCGTCGGCTATCTCGCCGCCTTCACCCTGCTCGGCACGATCCTCGCGATGGGGATGCCGGTGGGCGTCGCCTACGGGATCTGGGCCGCCGCCGGTGTCGCGCTGACCGCGGTGCTCGGGCGGGTGATCTTCAAGGATCACTTCTCGGCCATGATGGCGATCGGCGTCGCGCTGATCGCGGTCGGAGTGGCGATGATCGAGTTCGGCGGCGGCCACTGACGACAACGCGCCATGAGCTTCTCCTTGACAGCAGTTTTGCGTCTACACTGGTGGAATAATGACACAGTCACTCCACGGCGACGATGCCGACCTGATCATCCGCGGCGGCCGCATCCGCACCCTCGACCCTTCCGACACGATCACGGAGTCGCTCGCCGTCCGCGACGGGGTGATCATCGCTCTGGGTGCGGAGGCGGAGGCTCTGGATTCGCGCGCGGTGATCGAGCTGGACGGGCGCACCGCGATCCCCGGCATCAACGACGCCCACCTGCACGCCGCATGGCTGGGGGCACGGTGGCCGCATCTCTTCTTCTCCGACACACCGCCGGAGGAGCAGCCGTCCGGACGGCTCGTGTCGACGTCGGGGGAACGCCGGTCGGCGCTGCGACGCGCATGGGCACTGCTCGCCGAGCTCGGCATCACGAGCTACACCGAGCCGGGGATCGGCCCCGGCGAGGACGACGGCGAGACCGGATGCTTCGGCTCCGACATGCTCGACACCTACCTCGAGCTGCATCGCGAGCGCGCCCAGACCTCCCGCGTGACCCTGCTGAGACTGTTCGGCACGATCGACGGCGAGAGCACGCTCGACGACTTCGAGCGCGGGGTGCGCATCCCCGCACCGCCCTCCGACCCTCGATGGCTCGCGATCCCCGGCGTGAAGATCTTCGCGGACGGCATCCCCCCGATGGCGACCGCCTGGGTCGATGAACCCTACGCCGACGGAACCACCGGCGGACTGCTCACCCGTGGCGAGCCCGACGCCCGCACCGCCTTCCGATGCATGCTCGAACTGGCCTCTGCCCGCGGGCTGCAGATCGCGGTGCACGCGACGGGAGACCGTTCGATCGCCGAGTTCCTGTCCGTGCTGGAGGGCTTGCACGCACAGCACCCCACGCCGTCGGGTCCGCACTACGTCGTGCACGGCGATCTCGCCACGACCGAGCAGATCGCCAGGATGGGGCGCATCGGCGCGGGGTTCGCGGTGCAGCCGCTGATCGCGGCGCACACGCACTCCTGGGCGGCGATGCAACTGGGAGAAGCCAGACTCGCCTCCGCATGGCCGCTCGCCGAGATGCTGACCTCGGACGCGCTGACCACGATCACGAGCGACTCCCCCGTCGCGAGCCCGGACTGGCGGCTGGGTCTCGACGCGTCCCTCGCGCTGCTCACCGCCGCGGGCGCCACGGACGACGCGGGCACCAGGAACCGGCTGCTGCGCTCCGTCACCGTCGACCCTGCTCGACAGGATGGCGCCTCGACATGGAAGGGCTCGCTGGCCATCGGCATGGTCGCCGACGTCACCGTCCTCGACGAGGACCCCCTGACGCCCGGCCGCGACCTCGCGACGATCGGCGTCGCCCGCACGATCGTGGACGGGCGCACGGTCTTCTCGCGCGGCTGATCCCGAAAGCGATGCACGAAAACGGCGGGCGGCATGTT
>NZ_LSJW01000198.1:0-20994 GCF_001557335.1 Microbacterium sp. CCH5-D1 | reverse complement strand
CCCCGAGATCAAGGCGATCGACGTGATCAACCGCATCATCAAGACCGCCATCCCCGTCCCCGACGCGGTCAAACCGCAGGACCCGCTGTACGGGTATGGGCTGGTCGACGCCGCTGCGGCGATCTCCGCGAACCTTCCGGCGGTGAGCGAGAACCCGATGGGGGATCTCGCCGAGTGGATCCGCGTCTTCCGCCGTGCACAGACGGAGCCCGAGACGGCCGCGCCCGTCACGCCGGTAGACATCCCGCCTCTGCCGGCGGCCGACGCACCCACCGATCCCGGCTCACCGCTGCTTCCCAGCGCGGATTCATTGCGCTACGGTACCCTGCCGCTCATTGCGCTCACAGTCCCTGGTATCCTGATAGCGCTTGGCGTCACCGCTGCTGCCCGGCGCATCCGATCGGCGCGCATTTCCGTACGCCACACCCCCGACTCCGAGGAGTAGTTCTTCTGTGCCTCAGAACAGCACTGTGCCCAAGATCCTGATCGTCGGCGGAGGGTACGCGGGTTTCTACACCGCGTGGAAGCTCGAGAAGCACCTGCGCAAGGGCGAAGCCGACGTGACCATGGTCGACCCGCTGCCGTACATGACGTACCAGCCGTTCCTCCCCGAGGTCGCCGCGGGCTCCATCGAGGCCCGTCACTCGGTGGTCGCGCACCGCCGTCACCTCAAGCGCACCAACGTGCTCACCGCCAAGGTGACCAACATCAACCACGCACAGAAGGTCGCGACCATCACGCCGCCGCTGGGAGAGCCGTACGAGTTCGCATACGACCAGATCGTCGTCACGGCGGGCGCCGTCTCGCGCACCTTCCCGATCCCCGGCATCGCCGACAACGCGATCGGACTGAAGACGATCGAAGAGGCCGTCGCGATCCGCGACAAGGTCATGTCGAACTTCGACAAGGCCGCCTCGCTCCCCGCCGGTCCCGAGCGCGACCGTCTGTTGACCGTCGTGGTCGTCGGTGGTGGCTTCGCCGGCATCGAGGTGTTCGCCGAGCTCCGCTCGCTGGCGTCCGCGCTGGTCGGCAAGTACCCGCAGATCAGCTTCGAGGACACGCACTTCCACCTCATCGAGGCGATGGGCCGCATCATGCCCGAGGTCTCGCTGCAGACGAGCGAGTGGGTGCTCAAGGACCTCGCCAAGCGCGGCGCGAACGTGCACCTCGACACGCAGCTCACCAGTGCGGTCGACGGCAACGTCGAGCTCTCCACCGGCGAGGTCATCCCGACCGACGTCATCGTGTGGACAGCCGGCGTCATGGCCAACCCGACCGTCGTGCGCGGCGGAGATCTGCCGGTCGAGGAGCGCGGTCGCATCCAGACCCGCGCCGATCTGCGCGTCGGCACACCCGAGGCCTTCGTCGAGGGTGCATGGGCAGCCGGAGACGTCTCCGCTGTCCCCGATCTCTCGGGTGGTGGCGTCGGAGGCTTCTGCGTGCCGAACGCCCAGCACGCGGTCCGCCAGGCGAAGCTCCTCGCGAAGAACCTCGTGGCCGTGCTCCGGGGTGAGAAGCCCAAGGACTACTTCCACAAGAACCTCGGCGCTGTCGCAGGTCTCGGCCTGTACAACGGCGTCTTCCAGTCCGGCAAGATCGCGCTCAAGGGCTTCATCGCCTGGCTCGCGCACCGCGGTTACCACGGTCTCGCGATGCCGACGTGGGAGCGCAAGTGGCGCGTGCTGTGGGGCTGGTGGAACAACCTGTGGCTCGGCCGCGATCTCGTGAACCTCGAGACGGTGCAGAACCCGCGCTACGTCTTCGAGGAGTTCGCCGCGCGTCCGCGCCCGGCCGCTCCCGCTGCGCCCGTGGCTGATGCTCCGGCGAAGGCCGCCCCGGCGGAGAAGGCCGCTCCGGCGGAGAAGGCCGCTCCGGCGGAAAAGAAGCCCGCCGCGAAGAAGCCTGCTGCCAAGAAGCCGGCTGCGAAGAAGCCCGTCGCGGAGAAGACTCCCGAGACGGCGGAAGCAGCGGCGAAGTAACACCTTCTGCACGACGACGATCGGCCCCGAGCGCACTGCGCCGGGGCCGATCGTCGTCGTGGCGGGTCGTTCCGAGGCGACGCATAGGTGCGGTCGGTATCGTCTCGCGGGCAAGGGGAGTACTCCCAAATGCGGCGAAGTCGTCATTACGAGCTCGAGATCGTGCTCCGGCCCGCCGGCCCGTGAGGGTGGAGGAGACCTTGGCACCCGCATCGCGGGCTGCTGAGTGAACCCTGCCGTCGTCCCGACGTCGTGGATCCCCGGTGGTCCGCACCACGAAAGGGACCACTCATGGGAAAGCTCTCCCGATTGATCGGAATGGCCTCCGAAGCGCTGGAGAAGAATGCCTCCTCAGGGCGCAACGGCCACTCGGCCGGCGGATCGCGCTCGCGCGACGAATCCCGGTCGACGGATTGGAGCGGGATGCTGCGCGGCGCCGTCGACGCCGTGCGCGGGCAGGGGGATGCCGGACGGACTTCGCTGCCCGGTCCCGCAGCCGGTGCCCCGTACACGCCGCCGGCTGCCGGTGACCCGTACACGCCGCCCGCGGCTGGTGCCTCGCGCGCGTCGCAGTCCGTGACCGATGCCGATCGGGCGGCCATCGCCCGCTACGACTACCTTCTGCAGACGGCCGATCCGCAGCGTGTCGAGCAGATCCACCGCGAGGCGTTCGCGCGACTTTCGCCCGAGCAGCGTGCGCTCGTCGAGGCTCGAATGCGACAGGAACTTGCGCCAGGAGAGCGGCCGCGCTCCTCATCAGCCGACGACCTCGCCAGAGCGGCGGGTCGTGCAGAGGCCATGAACCCCGGACGGATGCGCGGACTGCTCTCGCGCGTGCGGGGCGCAGGCGTCGGTGGCGCTGCCGTCGCCGCAGGGGGCGCGGCCGTCGGTCTTCTCGGCGTCGTGGCCGGAGGTGCGGTGGTCAGCACCGTGGCCGGGCCTCTGCTGGAGCAGGCGGCGAACATCGGCGTCGACTTCGGAGCGCTCGCAGAGGGCGTCGACATCGAGTCGCTCGCCGGCGGCGCAGGCGAGCTGATGGGGGCCGCCGGCGAGACGGTATCCGGGGTCGGAGAGGCAGCGAGTGGATGGGGCGAGCAGCTCGGCGATCTCGGCCTCCCCGGCATCGGCGACATCTTCGGGCGCTGACCCCGCATGGTTCCCACTGCTGCCGCCGAACACGGCTTCACCGGCCTCACCGGATTCGCCGCCGACGTCCTCACAGCCCTCGGAGACGTCGGCGTCGGCGTGCTCGTCTTTCTCGAGGTGCTCGTGCCGCCGATCCCGAGCGAGGTCATCCTGCCCTTTGCGGGATACCTGAGCCAGAGCGGCTCCCTGAATCTCGGGTGGCTGATCTTCTGGAGCACCTTGGCGTCGTGGCTGGGGGCGCTGCTGCTGTACTGGCTCGGTGCGGCGATCGGCATGGACCGGGCGGTGCGGATGCTCGCTGCCACGAAACTGGTGAGTCGCTCCGACCTCGAACGCGGATCCGAGTGGTTCGTGCGCAGTGGCGGCTGGACCGTCCTGGTCGGACGGATGGTTCCCGGTGTCCGCAGCCTCATCTCGATCCCCGCCGGCGCGTCGCGGATGAACCTCGTGACCTTCAGCGTCTACACGATCATCGGGAGCGGACTGTGGAACGCTCTTCTCCTCGGGGTCGGAGCGGCGTTGGGCACCCAGCACGAGCAGCTGGAGCAGTACCTCGGCTATCTCGACTACGCCGTCTACTCCGCCATCGCGATAGCTCTCGTCGTCCTGATCGTGCGCCGGATACGGGAGGCAGCGGGTGAGCGGAAGGCGGTCGCGCAGGGGGAGGACTGAGCGTCGGCGGTGCCCCCGCTGGGACTCGAACCCAGACTGAAGCGATTTTAAGTCGCCTGCCTCTGCCATTGGGCTACGGGGGCCTCCCGGTCAGCCTATCGCCGCGCTCGACTGCGACGCCGTGCCGTCAGGGGTGAACCGGAGTCCGCGAGGCCTTAGGGTGGGGGAGTGCTCGATCTCATCGATGAACTGAGCCCCGTCCACGGTGCCTCCGCGGTCGCCCCTGAGTGGGAGGACCCGGCCCGTTACTGGCCGCGCCTGTCCGCGGCGACAGGACACCTCCCGGCACCGGTGGCGGTGATCGACCGCGAGGCGCTCCGCTACAACGCGATGGACCTTCTGGTGCGGGCCGGTGGACTCCCGATCCGCGTCGCCTCGAAGTCCGTGCGGGTGCGCTCCGTGCTCGACGCCGTGCTGAAGCTGCCGGGGTTCCGCGGCATCCTCGCCTTCACGCTCGAAGAGGCGCTCTGGCTCGCCGAGACCCACGACGACATCATGCTGGGCTACCCGACCGTGGATCGCGCGGGACTGGCGCGGCTCTTCGCCGACGAGCAGGCCGCGCGGCGTATCACGCTGATGGTCGACGACCTCGTGCACCTCGATCTGATCGACAGCGTCGCGGGTCCCCGGTCGCGCCCCGAGCTCCGCGTCGCCATCGACGTGGATGCCTCCTGGCGGTCCTCGATCCTCGGCCACATCGGAGTGCGCCGCTCTGCTCTGTTCAGCGCGGGCGAGGTCGCCGCCTTCGCCCGAAAGGTGGTCGCCCGCCCCGGGTTCCGCCTCGTCGGATTGCAGATGTACGACGCGCAGATCGCCGGTCAGGGCGACGACGCCGGTCCCGATGCGCCGCTCATCCGCATGGTGCAGGCGCGCTCGCGCAACGAGCTGCGTGAGCGTCGAGCCGAGATCGTCGCCGCAGTCGGGTCCGTGGCACCCCTGGAGATCCTCAACGGCGGGGGAACGGGCTCGCTCGAGTTCACGGGCAGCGACGAGTCCCTCACCGAGGCGAGCGCGGGCAGCGGGCTGCTCGGCGGACACCTCTTCGACGGCTACCGGTCGTTCCGTCCCGCGCCCGCCTCCGCCTTCGCGTTCGATGTGGTGCGCCGCCCCGCCGCCGACATCGCCACGGTGCTCGGAGGCGGGTGGATCGCCTCCGGCCCCGCTGTGGCTTCCCGGCAGCCGCGTGCTGTGTGGCCCGAGGGGCTCCACACCCTCTCCCGCGAAGCCGCCGGTGAGGTGCAGACGCCGCTGCAGGGGCCGGCGGCCGCGTCGCTCGGCGTGGGAGACCGTGTCTGGTTCCGCCATGCCAAGAGCGGTGAACCGGCAGAGCGCATCGAGAGCTATCACCTGATCTCGGGCGACGAGATCGTCGACGAGCTGCCGACATACCGCGGCGAGGGAAAGGCCTTCCTGTGACGAGAATCGGCGGCACCTGGCAGAACTGGGGTCGCTCGGCGTCCGTGCGTCCGGTACGCGTGGAGCGGCCGCGCAGCCCGGAGGGCGTGCAGCGCGCGGTGATCGCCGCGGTCAGGCACGGACTGCCCGTGAAGGCGGTGGGGGCCGGTCACAGCTTCACCGGCATCGCCATCGCTCCTGGTGTGCTGCTCGAGCTCGACGACCTGCAGGGCCTCGTCTCCGCCGACGCCGAGACCGGCCGGGTGACTCTGCTCGCCGGAACGCGGCTGCACCGCATCCCCGGGCTCCTGGCGCCGTACGGGCTCGCGATGGAGAACCTCGGCGACATCGATCGCCAGTCCATCGCCGGAGCGATCTCCACAGGCACCCACGGCACGGGAGCCGGATACGGCGGCCTCGCCACCCAGGTCGTCGGCGTCACGATGGTCACGGCCGCTGGCGAGTTCCTGCGGATCGACGAGGAGCACGAGAGCGAGCTCCTGCCTGCGGTGGCACTGGGACTCGGCGCCCTCGGCATCATCGTCGAGGTGACGCTGCAATGCGTACCCGCGTTCGTGATGCACGCCATCGACGAGCCGGTCGCCCTGGACGAAGTGCTCGCCACCCTCGACGAGCGCGTCGCCTCATCCGACCACTTCGAGTTCTACTGGTTCCCGCACACCGACGTCGCCCTGACGAAGCGCCAGGCGCGTCTCCCGGAAGCGACGGTCCGCAAGCCGCTCCCTGTGGTCGGGCGATGGATCGACGAGACGGTGCTCTCGAACGGCGTCTACCGCGTCGTGTGCGCAGCCGGCCAGGTCGTCCCGGCGATCACGCCGTCGTTCAGCCGGCTCGCGGTCAAGCTCACCGGCGATCGCGAGTACACCGAGCTGTCGCACCGCGTGCTCATCCAGAGCCGGACCGTGCGCTTCCGGGAGATAGAGTATGCGATCCCGGCCGAGAACGTCGTGGCGGCGTTCCAGGCAGTCAGGGCTCTCATCGACCGGCGCGGGTGGCGGATCGAGTTCCCGATCGAAGTGCGTTTCGCCGCAGCCGACGATCGCTGGCTCTCCACCGCTCACGGGCGCGACAGTGCGTACATCGCCGTGCATCGATACTGGCGAGCCGACCCCACGGAGTACTTCGGAGCGGTGGAGGAGATCATGCACGGGTTCGGCGGACGTCCGCACTGGGGCAAGCTCCACACGCTGACCGCGGAGACGCTCCGGGAGCGGTATCCGCGCTTCGACGACTTCATCGCACTGCGCGACCGGCTCGACCCGGAACGTCGGTTCGGCAACCGCTATCTCGAACGGGTGCTCGGCAGCTGAACCGACGGCGGCGGACGCCGCGTACGCCCAGTCCACGTGCAGGCTGCGCGTCTAGGATGAGAGAAACACGAGGAAGGGTGGGCCTCTGATGGAATGGCTCGTGCCGGTACTGATCGTTGTCGGAGTGATCCTGCTCGTCGGCATCTATCTGTGGGCCACGTACAACTCGCTGGTGCAGCTGAATGTGCGCGTCGACGAGGCGTGGAGCGGCATCACCGTGCAGCTCAAGCGACGAGCCGACCTCATCCCCAACCTCATCGACACGGTGAAGGGCTACGCCTCGCACGAGAAGGCGGTCTTCGAGAACGTCACCCGTGCGCGTGCCGAGACGCTGTCGGCGGGAGGGCCCGGAGAAGCCGGTATCGCCGAGGGGCACCTGCAGCAGGCTCTGCGCAGCCTGTTCGCGGTCGCTGAGGCGTATCCGCAGCTGCAGGCGAGCACCAACTTCCTCCAGGTGCAGCAGGCCCTGGTCGACACCGAGGACAAGATCCAGGCGGCGCGACGGTTCTACAACGGCGGCGTGCGCGAGCTCAACACCAAGATCAAGGTCTTCCCCAATAACCTGTTCGCCAAGGGGCTGGGGTTCACCGAGCGCGAGTTCTTCGAGGTCGCCGACAGCAGCGCCATCTCGGAGCCTCCGCGCGTGCAGTTCTGACGCGTGCACTTCTGACGCACGGTTCGGCGACGGCGTTCGTCACCACGGTGAGAGCACGAGGTCGTCGGCGGTGAAGGACACGTCGCCGCGAAGCGTCCAGGAGTCCGTGCGGTACGTCGTCGTCAGTCCGGCGCCGTCTGCGCCGGTCCCCGTCACGGTGACGACCAACACCCCGCCGTCCGCGGTGAAGCCTGCCGGGGTGAGAGTGACGGCGGGAGCCTCCTCGACCCGGTAGCGGAACCCGTCGACATCACGGAACTCCGTTCCCCAGGGGATGCGCAGTCCGCAACCGTCCGGCGTCTCGGTCCCGGGTACGGTGCACGCTTCGACGATGTCGTCCACGTGGTCTTGGGCGACCGCCGTCGCCTCCGGGCGCAGCGTGGCATCGACCACGGTCGTGACCTCGACGGCAGGCATGACCGTCACAGCGCTCTCGCCTTCGAGCAGCGTCGCCGGCATCGCAGAGACCGTGTACAGCGCGGGGAGGAGAGCGACCGCTTCGCCCGGGGGGACAGCGGTGGTGCCGATCGCGACGGAAGCACCGATGGTCGAGTCGACGGTCACCCTGCCGAGCCCCGAGGAGTCGACACGCCAGCGGCCGTCGACCATGTCGAGCGCGAGCACTGCGTCGTGGGCATCTCCATCGAGCTCGAACGACACCTCCACCGCCGCCGACGTGCTGCCGTTGCTGTGTCGCACGCGCGTGACCTCGGCGTCTCGCACCAGCGCGCTCGCGGCGTCGAAGGCGTCGAGTGCGGCCTCCGTGACCACGATCCCGGTGGCCCGCACGGTATCGGCATCGCCGGACTCCAGGGCTTGCAGGTACTCGAGTGCCGCTTCCTCCGGGGTGGTCGACCGCGCGGAGGATTGCCAGATCCACACCCCTGCGGCGAGGAGGACGACGACGACCGCGGCACCGCTGATCACCCAGCGCCGCCGCACTCTGCTCCTGCGGGACTCCTTGTTCATGCGGGACTCTCTCGGGGATGCAGATGGCGGCGTACGGCCGGACCTGTTCCCGTGCCCGCGGCCAGGGCGGTGTGAAGCGCCGCCGTGGCGTCACCCCAACCGGACACCGAGATGTGCTCCAGACCCTGCCAGGCGGCGGCGAGTGCGAGTTCCCGGGCGATCGGCTCCGCGTCGCCGGGACGCGCCTGCGGCTCCCACCACGCGGATTGCACCTGCAGAGTCGATGTGGTCCGATCGGACTTGAGGTCCACCCGTGCGACGATGCGGTCGCCGACGAGCACAGGCAGGGAGTAGTAGCCGAATCGCCGCTTCTCGGCCGGCACGTAGATCTCGATGCGATAGTCGAGGTCGAATGCACGGAGGGCCCGGTCCCGGAACCACACCACCGGGTCGAACGGCGTCAGGATCGCCGCCGTATCCACTCTGCGGGGCAGCACCGCATCCTGATGCCGCCAGGCGGGGAGCGGGCGCCCGCCACGTTCCCAACCCCGCACCTTCACCGGGATCAGCTCACCCGAATCCACGAGCTGGGCGATCGAGCGGGCGACTGCGGCGCGGTCGCGAATGCGGTAGTAGTCGGCGAGATCCGACTGTGTGGCGACGCCACTCGATCGCGCCGCGCGCCGGCTCAGCTCGAGGATGGCCTCGGCGCGGGACACCTCCCGTGAGCGGATGGTGTCGGGAATGACATGCTCCGCCAGCGCGTACGTGCGCTCGAATCCGCGACGCCCGCTGATCGCGACGTCACCGGTGCGCCACAGGTGCTCGAGCGCGAGTTTCACATCGTCCCAGTCCCACCAGGTGCCGCGCTCCCGCGGTGCGTCTTCGCGGAGGTCCGCCGGTCGCAGCGGGCCGCGCGCACGCAACTCGTCCGTCACCCACTGCACGGTGCGGGCGTTGCTGCTCATCCACGAGTCCTCGCCCGCCCAGCGCCGGCGGAAGTCGTCCATGCGGAAGCGCCACAGCGGCCAGTCCTCGACAGGGATGAAAGTGGCCTCGTGGGCGAGGTACTCGACGTAGTGCGTCGTGCGGGAGAGGAAGATGCGGTCGAGCAGCGCGGGGTCGTACGCGCCGAGCCGTGAGAACAGCGGGAGGTAGTGCGATCGCGCGAACACGTTCACGGAGTCGATCTGCAGGACTCCGAGCCGGTCCATGACCCGGTGCACGTGCCGCCCCGCGACCGTCGCCGGTCGTGCTCGGGTGAATCCCTGAGCGGCCAGCGCGATGCGACGTGCCTGGGTCGAGCTGAGGGTGTCTGTCACCTCGCCAGGGTAGCGCCGCGCGCCGACATCGCTCCGCGCTCGGAAAGATGCGTTCGAGGGCATACGGCATGACCTTAGACTTGGGCGATGAGCGACGACCAGCGACCCCGGCTGCGTGATCTCTTCCGTCCGCGCCCGGTCTCCACCGACCGCACCGTGACGACCGAGGCCGACGAGACCGTGCCCCTGCCGTTGCGGATCACCGCGAGCTACGCCTGGCGGCTGCTGATCATCGCCGCTGCGATCGGCGTCTTCATCTGGCTCGTGATGCTGCTCAAGCTCCTGGTCATCCCCCTCATGGTCGGCATCCTCATCACGGCGCTGCTGTGGCCCGCTTTCTCGTGGATGCTGCGACGCGGCCTCCCGCGATGGCTGGCGATCGCCATCTCGCTCATCGGGACGGCCGCCATCGTCACCGGGCTGATGTGGCTCGTCGTCTGGCAGGTGCGCGCCCAGCTTCCCGACGTGCAGGAGCGGTCGACCGAGGCGTTCGATCAGTTCCAGGTGTGGCTGCACGACGGGCCGCTGAATCTCTCGGACACCCAGATCGCCGACTACCTCCAGCAGGGTCTCGACCTCATCAGCGAACAGGCACAGGTGCTCTGGACGGGCGCACTCGCGATCGGCACGACCGTCGGTCACGTCGCCACGGGCGCCGTGCTCGCACTCTTCATCCTCATCTGCCTGCTGGCCGATGGAGCCGGGATCTGGCGCTGGACCCTCAAGATCTTCCCGCGTCGCGCCCGTCCGGCCGTCGACGGCGCCGCCCGCAACGGTTGGACGACGATCGTCAACTACGCGCGCACGCAGCTTTTCGTGGCCACCATCGATGCGATCGGCATCGGCCTCGGCGCCTTCCTGCTGCAGGTTCCGCTCGCGCTCCCTGTGGCGGTGCTCGTGTTCCTGGGCTCCTTCATCCCGATCGTCGGTGCCGTGGTGACCGGCGCGGTCGCCGTCTTCCTCGCCCTCGTCTACAACGGGCCGTGGATCGCTCTGTGGATGCTCGTCGTTGTGCTGGCGGTCCAGCAGATCGAGGGACACATCCTGCAGCCGATCATGATGGGTTCCGCGGTCAAGGTGCACCCGCTCGCCGTCGTGCTCGTCGTGGCCGGAGGAGCGATGATCGCCGGAATCCCCGGCGCCCTGTTCGCGGTCCCGTTGGCGGCGTTCGTCAACGTCGCCGCCGTGACCATCAGCTCGGGTTCCTGGCGCACCGGCGTCGGACCGAGCGGAGATCTGATCTGGAGCACAGTTCCGCGCGAGCGGAGACGGAGGAATCGATGAGCGCAGTCCCCAGCCTGACCGAGTTCGAGCACGCCGCTCAGAGTCTGGCTGAGGTGATCTCGCACACGCCATCGCTGCCGTCGCGGGCCCTCTCCGACATCCTCGGGGCGCCCGTCCTGCTCAAGATGGAGAATCTCCAGCGCACGGGCTCCTTCAAGATCCGCGGGGCGGCCTACCGGCTGTCCAAGCTGAGCGCCGAGGAGCGCGCCAGGGGAGTGGTCGCGGCCTCCGCCGGCAACCATGCCCAGGGGGTTGCCCTCGCCGCCCAAGCGCTCGGGATCCCCGCGACGATCTTCATGCCCCTGGGTGTGCCGGTGCCGAAGCTGCTCGCCACTCGCGGCTACGGAGCGGAAGTGGTGCTGGAGGGGGAGACGGTGGCGACATCGCTGCGTCTCGCCGCCGAGTTCTCCGAGCGCACCGGCGCGGTGCTGATCCACCCGTTCGATCACCGCGACGTCGTGATCGGGCAGGGCACGCTCGGGCTCGAGCTCCTGGAGGATGCGCCCGAGGTCGACACCGTCGTGCTCGGCATCGGCGGTGGAGGTCTCATCGCCGGGGTCGCCGCAGCTGTCAAGGCCCGTGCCGCCGAGCTCGGACGCTCGGTCAGGATCATCGGCGTGCAGGCGGAGAACGCCGCCGCCGTGCCGCCATCGCTCGAGGCGGGAGAGCCCGTCGACATCGTGACGAGGCCGACCATCGCCGACGGCATCCTGGTCGCGCGTCCCGGTGCGATCCCGTTCGACATCATCAAGGACCTCGTCGACGAGGTGGTCACGGTCTCCGACGATGATCTGGCGCGAGCCATCCTCATCCTCCTCGAGCAGGCGAAGGTCGTGGTCGAGCCCGCGGGCGCCGCGGGCGTCGCAGCCATCCTCGCCGGCAAGGTCACCGCGACGGGGACCACCATGGCCGTGCTGTCAGGTGGGAACATCGACCCGCTCCTGCTGCAGCGGGTCGTCTCGCACGGACTCGCCGCGTCCGGTCGATACCTCACGATCCGCATCCCGCTGCCCGACCGGCCCGGCCAGCTCGCCCGCGTGTCCGAGCTGATCGCGGAGGCCGGAGCGAACGTGATCGAGGCCATGCACACACGTCACGGACACGGGCTGCAGATCAGCGAGGTGATCCTCGAACTCAGCGTCGAGACCCGCGGTCCCGAGCACTCCGAGCACACGCTCGACACTCTGCGTCTGGCCGGCTTCGAGCCGATCCTCGTCCCGGATTGAGCACGACCGATCGCGCATACGGAAGCGCCCCCTCGTCCGAGCGGAGGAGGGGGCGCTTCCGTCTGGCGTCTCAGCCGGTGTAGGTCTCGACGTTCACGATCTCGACGCTGATGTCGCGACCGTTGGGAGCCTCGTAGGACGACTTCTCGCCGACCTTGAGGCCGAGGATGGCCTGGCCGAGGGGGCTGGCCTCGCTGTACACGTCGAGGTCGCTGCCTGCGGCGATCTCGCGGCTACCGAGGAGGAAGACCTCTTCGCCGCCGGCGACGAGGGCCGTGACGACGGTTCCGGGCTCGACGATCCCGCGGCTGGCGGGAGCCTCGCCCACCTTGGCGGTCTTCAGCAGACCCTCCAGAGTGCGGATGCGGGCCTCCTGCTTGCCCTGCTCGTCCTTCGCGGCGTGGTACCCGCCGTTCTCCTTGAGGTCGCCCTCTTCGCGGGCCGCCTCGATGCGCTTGGCGATCTCGTCGCGGCCGACAGTGGACAGGTGCTCCAGCTCGGCGACGAGCCGGTCGTACGCTTCCTGCGTGAGGAAGGGAACCTGAGCATCGGTGGACATGACGAAGCTCCTTCTTTCGGGATCCCTCCGGCATGCTGCGGGGGATATGCCAAGACGCCCCGGCACGGTGCCGGGGCGTCGTCTGTCTGGCACGAGTCTAGGCGACCCAGCAGGCGTTCACCAAACCTGTCGTGGCTTCCGCGACGGTCGGGATGGTGACCGAACGCGCCTGCGAGTGGCTGTCTCCTGCTTCGATCTCGACGATCTTCCAGCCGACGACGCCGAACTCCTCGTCCAGCGCTTCGACGGCGCACACGACGTTCTTGCCCTGCACTCCGGTGACCTGGAAGGTGATGTTCACCGAGTGCTCGTCGACGAGTTCGAAGCCCAGATCGTCGGCGTCGACGGACGCCATCGACTGAGCGACGGTCATCCAGCCGAACGCGCCGAGCAGGATCACGGCGACCGCGCCGCCGACGATCCAGGGCGTGCGCCGCCGTCGGGTTCGGCCATAGCGTTCGTCGAGGTCTCGTGCGGTCGTCACAGGGGAGTCTTCCGGTCGTTAGGCTGGTGTTACCAGGTTATGCGACCTGCGTACGAAAGGCCGATTCATGTTCTCTCTGTCCGAGACCCCGATGCCGACGCCGAGCATGACCGTCGATCCGGTGTCGGTCACCCCGGGGTTCGTGGGCTTCGCCGCGATCGTCGTGGTCGTGATCGCGGTCATCCTCTTGATCTGGGACATGAACCGTCGCATCCGCCGTGTCCGCTACCGCGAAGAGGTGCGCGACGAGCTGGATGCCGAAGAGGCGGCGCGTCACGCCGACGGCACGGCCGCACCCGGAGCGGAGCCGTCGATCTCGGACCGCCCCGACGCTCCCGGAGACGACTCGCCCACGCGCTGATCGTGCGTCACGGCGCACCCAGCGAGGGAGAAAGCGGCGCCAGCGCGATCAGCAGGCACGCCGTCCAGTGGCACAGGAACGCGAGAACCGTGCACACGTGGAAGATCTCGTGGAACCCGAAATGGCCCGGCCAGGGGTTCGGCTTCTTGAGCGCGTAGACGATCGCGCCGCCCGTGTAGAGCAGACCGCCGACGATCACCAGCACCATCATCGCGACGTTCGCGTTCATCAGATCGACGATGTACATCACGGCGGCCCAGCCCAGCAGCAGGTAGAGGGCCACGTAGAGCCAACGCGGCGCATTGATCCAGAAGACGCGGAAGAGGATGCCGACGAGGGTGCCGCCCCAGACCAGGCAGAGCAGCAGGATGCCCTTCTGCGGTGGCAGCGCCAGCACGGCCAGAGGCGTATAGGTACCGGCGATGAGCAGCAGGATGTTGGCGTGGTCGATGCGCTTGAGCATCACCTTCACCTTCGGACTCCAGTCGATGCGGTGGTAGAGCGCGGAGTTGCCGAAGAGGAGCAGCGACGTGAGCATGAACACAGCGGAGGCCCACTTCGCCGCGGCTCCCTCGGCCACGACGATCAGGACGATTCCGGCGACCACGGCGACCGGGAAGGTGCCGGCGTGGATCCACCCTCGCCAGGTCGGTTTCACGTCGGTGGCCGCATCCGCGGCGGCTGCGTCCAGAAGGGGCAGCTGAGGGACGTCGGGACCGGAGTGCTCGGGAGTGCTCACGTGCTCACTCTAGGCGGCCCCGCATACCGCTCACGGCACATATATCCAGCGTTCCCACACGGTGCGGACGGCCGCGGCACGGTAGCGTAGGTGGGTGATTCCACGCGAGAGCCCGGTACGCGGGCCGCTGTACCGGCTCTACACGAGTCGGCTGCGTCGTCACCTCGATCCGGCTCGTGTGCCGCATCACGTCGCGATGATGATCGACGGCAATCGCCGGTGGGCCCGTCAGCTCGGGTTGGACACGCCCGCGGAGGGACACCGGGCGGGTGCGGCGAAGATGCGCGAGTTCCTGGAGTGGTGCGACGAGCTCGGTGTGCGGGTCGTCTCGCTCTACCTCCTCTCGAGCGACAATCTGAGGAAGCGGGATTCCGCGGAGCTCGCCGACCTCATCGAGATCATCGCGGAGCTGGCGGAGGCGCTGTCCCTGGAGGGGAACTGGCGGGTGAAGCACGTCGGCCGCTCCGACATCCTCCCCGCCGAGCTCGCGCGAGTGCTCTCCGACGCGGAGCAGCGCACGAAGGATCACACCGGGCTGCACGTGAACCTCGCGGTCGGGTACGGCGGGCGCAACGAGATCGTCGATGCGGTACGGAGCATCATCGCGAAGCACGAGGCGTCAGGCGGCACGCTCGAAGACCTCGCAGCCCACCTCACGCCCGAGATGATCGGCGAGCACCTGTACACCGGGGGACAGCCCGACCCCGATCTCGTGATCCGCACCAGTGGAGAGCAGCGGCTGAGCGATTTCCTCCTCTGGCAGAGTGCGCACAGCGAGTTCTACTTCGTGGAGGCGCTGGGGCCGGACCTCCGTCAGGTCGACTTCCTGCGTGCGATCCGGGACTATGCCGATCGGGACAGGCGCTTCGGGCGCTGACGCGGCGACGGGTCCGAGCGGAGCCGTGCCACAATGACGCAGTGAGCACTTTCCAGGACTATGTCGACTCCTTCGACAACGAGTCCGGCTACTTGAACTGGGCCGCCTTCGGGCCGCTGTCGCCGTCCGTCCGGGAAGAGGTCTTCGCCGATGCCGACCTGCTGGCAAGCGGACGGCCCTCCTCACTCGCTCTCGTCGGAGAGCGCATCGGCCAGGCACAGGAACTCATCGCCGAGCTGCTGGGCGCCGATGCGGCCGACGTCACGCTGCAGCCTTCTTCGACGCACGGGCTCATGCACGCGCTGTTCGGTCTCACCGGGGGAGTGATCGCGAGCACCGCCGAGTTCCCGAGCGTGAGCCTGACGGTGGAGCGCGCGTCGACGGCATCGCAGTGCGCCGTCACGCCGCGCTGGATCACGCCCGGTGACGGCCGCGTGACCCCTGATGCGGTGACCGATGCCCTCGACGACGATGTCGTCGCACTCGCTGTGAGCCACGTCGACTTCCGCACCGGCTTCCGCACCGATCTTGCCGCTCTCCGCGAGGCGATCGGTCCCGATCGGCTGCTCATCGTCGATGCCGTCCAGTCGTTCGGGGTGATCGATGCCGACTACTCTGCGGCGGACGTGGTGGTAGGGCACGGCTACAAGTGGTTGCGCGCCGGCCGCGGCAGTGCGTTCGGGTGGTTCTCCCCGCGCGCACGGGATCGCATCGCCCCGGTGCTGTCCGGGATCACCGGTACGACGTCTCCCGGTCTGTTCGTCGACGAGCTGCCGGCACCCGCTCCGTCCGCGCGCGCCTTCACCGTCAGTCAGCCGGACACGCTCGCGGCAGGGCGACTCGCCATCGGGGTGCGGGACGTGCGCGACGCCGGCGTCGCCGCCATCGAGGAACGGTTGGTCGAGAACGTCGACACCGTGATCGAGATCGCCGACCGTCACGGCATCGACGTGAGCTCCCCGCGTGAGCGCCATCAGCGTGCCGGCATCGTGTCTCTCGCTCCGGCGGAACCCGGGCGCCTGGCCGCCGCGCTCGCGAACGCCGGGATCGTCGTGACGGCGCGGGGTGCGGCGGTGCGCATCGCTCCCCACGCAGGTACGGATGCCGCGAGCTTCGAGCTCCTCGACGACACCCTGCGTGCGTTCGGCAACGAGACGTTCATCAGCGCGTAACGAATCGCTGGCGTGTCGAGTTCGGGTTAATCGTCCGCACAGTCGTACGTTCTAGGCATCGGGCAAGGCGCCCGGTCGGGTCGGCCTCAGGTTGACGACTCGTGACCCCCTGGTCGACTCGTTCGAACTACCGGGATTCCCCGGGTCGGGAGTGGGTCGTGACCACACGTACAGCGCAGCAGGCCACCAGCACCGCGCAGCAGTCCACCCGTAAGACGACGAGACGAGCATCCTCCGCCGATCCGGATCAGGATCTGCGCACGTATGTCCTCGACACGTCCGTGCTGCTGAGCGATCCGCAGGCGTTCTTCCGGTTCGCCGAGCACTCGGTCGTCCTCCCCGTCGTCGTGATCACGGAGCTGGAGGGCAAACGCCACGATCCGGAGATCGGCTACTTCGCGCGACAGGCCCTTCGCCAC
This sequence comes from Microbacterium sp. CCH5-D1, assembly GCF_001557335.1. Taxonomy (NCBI): domain Bacteria; kingdom Bacillati; phylum Actinomycetota; class Actinomycetes; order Micrococcales; family Microbacteriaceae; genus Microbacterium; species Microbacterium sp. CCH5-D1. The sequence goes on along the minus strand of NZ_LSJW01000198.1, from coordinate 4,464 downwards.
CTCGACGATCTGCGCATCGAGCACGGGCGTCTCGACTTCCCCGTCGAGGTCGGCGAGGGCGGGACCCTCCGGGTCGAACTCGCAAACACCGACTCCTCGGTGCTTCCCGCGGGCATCCGCCTCAGCGACAACGACACCCGGATCCTCTCCGTCGCCATGCATCTCGCACAGGACGGCCAGGACGTCACGATCGTGTCGAAGGACCTGCCGATGCGCGTCAAGGCCGCCTCTCTCGGTCTGCGCGCCGAGGAGTACCTCGCCGAGCAGGCGGTGGACTCGGGGTGGACCGGGATCTCGACTCTCGATCTCTCCGGTGACGACATCAGCGACCTGTACGAGAGCGAGGTCGGCATCAGCGAGCAGGCTCGGGGGCTCCCGGTGAACACCGGCCTGATCATCCACTCCGAGCGCGGGTCGGCGCTCGGTCGCGTCACGGGAGACGGCGAGTACCGGCTCGTGCGCGGCGACCGCGACATCTTCGGCATGCACGGCCGCTCCGCGGAGCAGCGCATAGCGATCGATCTGCTCCTCGACCAGGAGGTGGGCATCGTCTCGCTCGGCGGGCGTGCGGGCACCGGCAAGTCGGCGCTCGCGCTGTGCGCAGGACTCGAAGCGGTGCTCGAGCGGCAGCAGCAGAAGAAGATCATCGTGTTCCGGCCCCTGTTCGCGGTCGGTGGGCAGGAGCTCGGCTACCTCCCGGGCGACCAGGGCGAGAAGATGGGGCCCTGGGGTCAGGCGGTGTTCGACACGCTGGGTTCGGTTGTGTCGGGCAACGTCATCGAGGAGGTCGTCGAGCGCGGACTGCTCGAGGTGCTCCCGCTCACCCACATTCGCGGAAGGTCCCTGCACGACGCGTTCGTGATCGTCGACGAGGCCCAGTCGCTCGAGAGGAACGTGCTCCTGACGGTGCTGAGCCGCATGGGACAGAACTCGCGCGTCATCCTCACCCATGACGTCGGTCAGCGTGACAACCTCCGCGTGGGTCGTCATGACGGCATCGCCAGCGTGATCGAGACCCTGAAGGGACATGATCTCTTTGGACACGTGACCCTGACGCGGTCGGAGCGTTCGGCCATCGCAGCCCTCGTCACCGAGCTCCTGGAGGGTGGAGAGCTCAGCTGACGACGGAAACAGCGGATGCCGCGAGGGCTCGGTCCTCGCGGCATCCGCTTCTTGGTCTCGGTGCAGCCCCCGATCGCATGGATACCGTCCGCTTGTATGAACCCCGTCCGCTTGCATGATGATTCGCCGTTCCTAGTCATGCGATCGTCGGATGGTCATGCGCGTGAGAGGGGGGGGGGAGCAGGTCAGTCGGACTGCACAGCGGCCTGTTCTGCGCTCGTGTTCACCGATGGCGTGAAGGTGGGCCGGCCGAGCGGGCGTGGGCCCCCAGAATCGAACGATGATCGACGTCAATATGCTCCTCGGACGCTTGGGAGGGGTCGCACGCGGCACCCGGCTTCAGGGCTTCGGATGCTCACGCTCACGGCTGGGAGCGGAGTGCAGGGCCGGTCGTATCGTCCGAGTGCGTTCTGGTGTGTTCGCATCTCGAGGAGCCGCGACCGAAGTGGTCACAGCAGCGGCCCACGGGGGAGCCCTCACTTGCGGGAGCGCCTTGAGGATTCGAGAGGTGTGGACGCTGGAGGTTCCCGCTGAGGCGCATGTCTGGATGGGGCTCGGCGGGCGACGGCATCATCCGAAGCAGTGCGGCTGCGTCGCTCACTTCACCCGCGGACGCATGGATGTCGGCATCGCGCCGATAGAGGTCGCCCTGACACACGCATACGCCTGTTACGGGGAGGAGTTCTTCTTCGCCGCGTACGAGTCGGCCTGGAACAAGCGGATGCTGACTGCTGCGGCGCGTGCGCACGTCCGCTCCGCCCTTCCTGCGACGGCGCGCTGGCTCGTCGACCTCGCACGTCCGGACGCGGAGAGCGGCTTGGAATCCCTGGTGCGGCTGCGGCTCCATCTGATCGGAGTGGCTGTGCGCACCCAGGTGACCGTCGGCGGGGTCGGGCGGGTCGACTTCGTGATCGAGGGCCGCGTCATCCTCGAGGCCGACGGTCGCGACAACCACGAGGATGCTGCGAAACGGCATCGCGATCTCATGCGAGACGCAGTCGCATCCGACCTCGGCTTCGAGACGCTCCGTTTCGACTACTCGATGATCTTGTACTCGTGGGACGTGGTCGCAGCAGCGATTCTGGCTGCGCTCGCTCGGGCTCGTGCGTGAACTGGTGCACCTGCATGAGGCGATGCCGGATGCAGGTGCCGTCCCGCCGAACGCTCATGCAATCGTCGGCTGGTCATGCGTCTGCGCTGAGAACCCGAGACGCGGCGCCCGGAGACAGAGGATGCCGCGAGGATCGAGTCCTCGCGGCATCCGCTTCGACGTGGGCGGGTCAGCCCGCGTGCGTCATCGACAGCAGGTCGAGCTTCTCGTCCAGCTGCTCGAGGGTGAGCTCGCCGCGCTCGACGTAGCCGAGGTCGATCACGGCGTCGCGCACCGTGATGCCCTTGGCGACCGAGTGCTTGGCGATCTTCGCCGCCGCCTCGTAGCCGATCAGCTTGTTCAGCGGCGTCACGATCGACGGGCTCATGCCCGCGAAGGCCGCCGCCCGCTCGACGTTCGCCTGCAGACCGTCGATCGTCTTGTCGGCGAGCACGCGCGAGGCGTTCGACAGCAGACGGATCGACTCGAGCACCGCGGTGCCCATGACCGGGATGGCGACGTTCAGCTCGAAGGAACCGGATGCGCCGGCCCACGCGACGGTGGCGTCGTTGCCGATCACGCGCGCGCACACCATGAGCACGGCCTCGGGCACGACGGGGTTGACCTTGCCCGGCATGATCGAGGATCCGGGCTGCAGGTCGGGGATGTGCAGCTCGCCGAGGCCCGTGTTGGGGCCCGACCCCATCCAGCGCAGGTCGTTGTTGATCTTGGTCAGCGACACCGCGATGGTGCGGAGAGCACCGGAGGCCTCGACCAGACCGTCGCGGTTCGCCTGCGCCTCGAAGTGGTCCTTGGCTTCGGTGATGGGCAGCTCGGTCTCGGCCGCGAGCAGCGCGATGACCTTCTGCGGGAAGCCCAGCGGCGTGTTGATGCCCGTGCCGACGGCGGTGCCGCCCAGGGGGACCTCGGCCACGCGGGGGAGAGCCGACTGCACGCGCTCGATGCCCAGACGGATCTGACGCGCGTAGCCGCCGAACTCCTGTCCAAGGGTGACGGGCGTCGCGTCCATGAGGTGCGTGCGGCCGGACTTGACCGCGTCCTTCCACAGCTCCGCCTTCGCCTCGAGAGCGACGGCGAGGTGGTCGAGTGCGGGGATGAGCGTGTCGATGAGTGCCTGGGTGACCGCGATGTGCACCGAGGTCGGGAACACGTCGTTCGACGACTGCGAGGCGTTGACGTGGTCGTTGGGGTGCACGGTCGAACCGAGGATGCGCGTGGCGAGCGTTGCCAGCACCTCGTTCATGTTCATGTTCGACGAGGTGCCGGAGCCGGTCTGGTAGGTGTCGACCGGGAACTCACCGTCGTGTGCGCCGGAAGCGACCTGGTCGGCGGCCTGGGCGATGGCGTCGGCGATGGCGCCGTCGAGGGTGCCGAGCTCCTTGTTGGCGAGTGCGGCGGCCTTCTTGATGCGCGCGAGGGCGGCGATCTGCGTCGACTCCAGCCCCTTGCCCGAGATCGGGAAGTTCTCCACGGCGCGCTGCGTCTGAGCGCCGTAGAGCGCATTCACGGGCACCCGCACCTCGCCCATGGTGTCGTGCTCGATGCGGTAGTCCTGCTCGGTCATTCCGAACCCTCCTTGGTTGCGGGGTCGATCCCCTGGATGTCGTCGTCGGTGTCGATGCCGACCGTGATCACGGGCACGGCGGTGCCCTCGGCCAGACGGTAGTTGGCGCCGACGATGCCGAGGCGACCAGCCGCGACGGCATCGCTGATGATCTCGGACGACTGCAGCAGATCGTTCACCGTGTTGCGCAGGTGCTCGATGCCGACCAGTTCCGAGTCGATCTCGGCGACGGTGGTGCCCCCGCTCTCCGCCAGCACCTTGCGCGCGGCCGGCACGATCGGGGCGATCAACTTCCAGATGTGCGGCGGCAGGGGAGCGGCATCGATCGCCGTGCCGTCGATGGCGGCGCGCACCGCACCGCACGAGTCGTGCGCCAGCACCACGATCAGAGGAACCTCGAGAACGGCGACGGCGTATTCCAGGCTCGCGACGATCGATTCTCCGATGACCTGCCCGGCGTTGCGCACCACGAACAGGTCGCCGAGGCCGAGGTCGAAGATGATCTCGGCGGCCAGGCGGGAGTCGGAGCATCCGAAGAGCGTGGCGACCGGGTGCTGCGCCGCGGTCAGGTCCTTGCGGCGAGCGACGTCCTGATTCGGGTGGCGAGGCTCGTCCTGCACGAAACGGCGGTTGCCGTCCTGCATCTGCGTCCAGGCGGCGGCGGGGG